>NZ_JBFUFF010000047.1:0-47445 GCF_056403555.1 Rhizobium sp. P2_G2 | reverse complement strand
GGCGACGGCAGCGGCAAACCGGTTCATTTGCGTTTCAATTCAACCAGGGCCGAGCGTCTCGTGCTCTGGGATCCGGAATTCTATCTCGGCTACTGCTATGCCGAGGGCATKGTCGATATCATCCAGGGTGACGTCTATTCCCTGCTCGAAACGATTTTTGCCGGCAACCCGGGCGGCACCTACGAGAAAAAGTCGTGGATGAAGGCGATCGAAACGATTCGCTACAAGCTTCGGCATTTCACCGAGAACAATATCGCTTCCCGCTCGCGCAAGAACGTGCAGCACCATTATGATCTGACCGGCGCGCTCTATGATCTCTTCCTCGATGCCGACCGTCAGTATTCCTGCGCCTATTTCGAAACGCCGGACACGGATCTCGAACAGGCTCAGCTCGCCAAGAAGCGTCACATTGCGGCGAAGATGGTGATGAGCAGGCCAGGCCTTTCCGTGCTCGACATCGGCTGTGGCTGGGGCGGCATGGCGCTTTATCTCGCCCGTTTCCTCGGCGCCAAGGTCAAGGGCGTGACGCTTTCCGACGAGCAGCTCGGTATCGCCAAGCAACGCGCCGCCGATAGCGGCATGGCCGACCGGCTGCGCTTCGAACTGCAGGACTATCGGCATATCGAGGAAAAGTTCGACCGTATTGTCTCCGTCGGCATGTTTGAACATGTCGGCCGGCCGTTCTACGACGAATATTTCCGCAAGTCGGCGCAACTGCTCAAGAAGGACGGCGTGATGCTGCTGCACACGATCGGCCGTACGGATGTGCCTTCGACGACGAACGCCTTCATTGAGAAGTATATCTTCCCTGGCGGCTATATCCCGGCAATGTCGGAAGTGATGCCGTCCATCCAGCGCTCGGGCCTCAAGATCACCGATGTCGAAGTGCTGCGCTTGCACTATGCCGAGACGCTACGCGCCTGGCGCGAGCGCTTCATGGCCCGCCGCGAGGAAGCCAAGAAGCTTTATGACGAAAAATTCTGTCGCATCTGGGAATTCTACCTCGCCGGCTCAGAAAGCTCCTTCCGCTGGCAGAACATGGTGGTCTTCCAGTTCCAGCTTGCGCATGATCAGGAAGCCGTTCCGCTGACCCGCGACTATATCGGGACCGCAGAGGCCTGCCTGCGCAATCTCGAGCAGAAGCAGGGCGTGGGTGCGGCAACATTCCCGCAACAAGCAGCCGAATAGGCTATTTTACATCCAGTCTGGCCGTGGCCTGCACCTTTCGGTGCGGGCCTTTTTGTTCTATATATGTTCCCTATTCGAGTCGGTGTCACAGTCAATGATTTGATGCAGGATTCATTTTCTTGTCCACCGAATCCGAACTCCTGTGGACATCGGACACAAGTTAACGGATTGGCAAGATTCATCTGCATCTAGAGGCGCTCCGGTCTATAGGATCGACGCTTACGACAAAATGATGACGGGCAGGAACATGAAGGACGCAGCGCGCAGATTGGCCGCGATCAGCAATACCGAGGCCGCGCCGCACTATCGCGAGGCGCCGAACAATATCGAGGCGGAACAGGCGCTTCTGGGCGCAATCCTGGTCAACAATGACGCCTTCTACCGGGTGTCGGATTTTTTGAAGCCGGTCCACTGGCATGAGCCGCTGCACCGCCGCATCTTCGAGGTGGCGGGCGATATCATCCGCATGGGCAAGACGGCCAATCCGGTGACCATCAAAACCTTCCTGCCGGCCGACGACAAGGTGGGCGACCTGACCGTGGCACAGTATCTGGCGCGGCTTGCGGCCGACGCCGTGTCTATCATCAATGCCGAGGATTATGGCCGGGCGATCTATGATCTGGCGCTGCGCCGCTCGCTGATCACCATCGGCGAAGACATGGTCAACATCGCCTATGACGCGCCGCTCGACATGCCGCCGCAGACGCAGATCGAGGATACCGAACGGCGGCTGTTCGAACTCGCAGAGACCGGCCGCTATGACGGCGGCTTCCAATCCTTTGCCGATGCCGTGGCGCAGGCGATCGACATGGCGGGGGCGGCCTTCGAACGTGATGGCAATCTTTCCGGCATTTCCACCGGCATCATGGCGCTCGACGCCAGAATGGGCGGGCTGCAGAAGTCCGACTTGATCGTCCTGGCCGGTCGCCCCGGTATGGGCAAGACTTCGCTCGCCACCAACATCGCCTACAACATCGCTGCGGCCTATGAGCCTGAGGTGATGCCCGACGGTTCGTTCAAGGCGAAGAATGGCGGTGTGGTCGGCTTCTATTCGTTGGAAATGTCGTCCGAACAGCTCGCCACCCGCATCATCTCGGAGCAGACGGAAGTGTCGTCGTCAAAAATCCGCCGCGGCGACATCACCGAGGCCGATTTCGAAAAGCTCGTCGCCTGCTCGCAAATGATGCAGAAGATCCCGCTGTTCATCGACCAGACCGGCGGCATCTCGATCGCCCAGCTCGCCGCCCGCGCCCGCCGCCTCAAGCGCCAGCGCGGCCTTGACGTGCTGGTCATCGACTACATCCAGCTGATGACCGGCTCGAAAAAGTCGGGCGAAAACCGCGTGCAGGAAATCACCGAGATCACCACTGGCCTGAAAGCGCTCGGCAAGGAGCTCGGCGTGCCGATCATCGCCTTGTCGCAGCTCTCTCGCCAGGTGGAAAGCCGTGACGACAAGCGGCCTCAGCTCTCGGACTTGCGCGAATCCGGCTCGATCGAGCAGGACGCCGACGTCGTACTGTTCGTGTTCCGCGAGGAATATTACGTCAAGAACTCCGAGCCGCGCGATCCAGACGATCCGAAATATGCCGAGTGGGAGCAGCAGATGGACAAGGTCAAGGGCACGGCCGACGTCATCATCGCCAAGCAGCGCCACGGACCGACGGGGACGGTGAAGCTCGCGTTCCAGTCAGAGTTTACGCGGTTTACGGATCTGGCGGACCAGAGCTTTACGCAGTACGAGCATTGATCGAATATGGTTGAATGGTTGCCGGGGCGACTTAAATCGCCCCTGCTCAATTGCTAACGATAGACCTCTCTCCGATTTCCGATTTTGACAACGAGAATGATAAACCTATCGTCTTCGATCCGAGAGATGACGCGATAATCGCCAACCCGGTATTTCCAGAATTCTCCCAACTTGGAGCCCTTCAAGGCCTCGCCGATACTGCGCGGATCATCGAGTCTGGAAACACGATCGTAAAGAAAGCGCAGGATGCGTTTGGTATCGACGGAGCCGAGTTTATCAAGCTCCTTGGCAGCAGCCGGATCGAATTCAATCGTCCAAGCCATGTCGCTTCAACAGCTCTTCGAGGGGAATCGTCTTCGTCTTACCGCTTTGAATGTCGATCAGACGTTGCTCCGCCAAAAAGAGATCCTCAAGATCGCCAAGATGTTCGCGGATAGCCTCCGTGACATAAAAGGTTTTGCTGCGACCCGTGCGGTTGGCGAGATCGTCAAGCCGGGCCTCAATATCTGCCGGCAGGCGTATGGAAAGCGGCATTTGCCTCTCCTGCGATACAAGTATCGCACCTATATATCATCGGCGCGAGACTCGCAATACCGGTCTATAGCCCAGCCGCCCTCAGCGCCACCACGCTTGCCACCCCGATCACCACGCAGACCAGCAGCGGCAGGCGCATGGCCGCCAGTGCCGTGATCGCGCAGGCGATTGTTTCCGCCCAACCGGTTGCCAGCGCCGTCGGCGCAATCACCGCCATGAGGACGGCTGGCGGGATGGCATCGAGCACTTCGCGGGTCTGCTCGCCGATCGACAGATAACGCAGCAGAAAGACGCCGGAGACACGGGTCAATATCGTCGCTGCAGCCATGGCGAGAATGGCGAGGAACGTGTTGAGGTCAAGGCTCATTGCGCCACCGCCAATCTTCTGAACCGGCCGTCCATGAGCGCTGCCATCAGGCCGGCCGCGGCACCCGCGGCGATGTACCAGGCGCCGGGCACGAAATGATGAACCGCGATCGCAGCGACGGCGCTGGCGATCAGAACCAGGCCCGTCGCCGATCCCTTCCAGAAGCCGATCACCAGGACGATGAACACGGCCGGAAAGGCAAAATCGAGCCCGATGGCTGTGGGATCGCCGAGAAAGGCGCCAAGCAAGGCTCCGATCAGACTGCAGACCACCCAATTGAGATAAAAAGGCACCGCCAGGCCGGCATAATAAGCTGGGGTGAGTGTCGTCTTGCGCGCCCGCGCTTCCGACATTGCCCAATTCTCATCGGCCATGACTAGGACGCCGACATATTTCTGCAGGGGCGAAAAAGCCTGCAGTTTGCGGCCAAGCGACGCGCCCATCAGCACATGGCGGATATTGACCAGCAAGGCTGCGAAACCGAGCGCCGTCCAGGACGCCGGATGTGTCCAGATATTCATTGCCACGAATTGCGAGCCGCCGGCGAACACCATTGCGCTCATCAGCATCGCCTCCAGCGGCGAGAGCCCTTTGGACGCGGCCACGGCACCAAATACCAATCCGATCGGCACGGCCGCGACGATGATCGGGGCAATCGTGCGCATGCCGGCCAGAAACTCGCTTTTCCAGGTCATGATATCTCCTTAGATGGAGTGCCTGGATAGCGGCCGCGGCCGGACATGTCTTGAATGAAAGTGCGCGAGCGCAGCGTGTTTCAGCCGTTGCGGAACACCGCCGGCGTCACGCCGGTGCGCGCCTTGAAATGACGGGTAAAATGCGCCTGGTCGGCAAAACCGCATTCCACGGCGACATCCGAAAGAGCGCCGCCCGATCTCAGCAGCCGGCGCGCATGGCGGATGCGCATATCGGTTTGGAAGGCATGCGGTGTGATGTAATACTGCTTGCGGAAGGCGCGGATGAGATGCGCGCGGCTGAGGCCTGAAATGCGGACCAGATCTTCCAGCGCAATATCCGTGGCAAAATTCTCGGCAATGAAATCGCGGGCACGGCGCAGACCCGTACGGTCGTCGCCTTTCGGCGGCGCGATGATAATGCTGCCGTAGCGCGCGAACATTTCCGCCAATACGCCGAACATGCCCTCCTCGGCGGCAAGTTGATCCTTGCCTTCTTCCGTCAGCCGATGGGCGCGTTGGAAGGCAGCGGCAAGTTCCGGATCGGTCAGCAATTGCCGTGCAAAGCTCGGCGTGCCGTGAAAGGCGCGGCCGGTCACATCTTCGAGGATATCGGTCAGCAACCCGATCTCCGGATAGATCATCCGGTAGCGGTAGCCCTCGCGAATGCCCGGGGCGCCATCATGGATCTCGCCGGGATTGAGCAGATAGATGGCGCCGGGGCCGGTGAATTCGCGCTCGCCACGGATCTTGGCGATCTGGCAGCCGGCCTCGATCGCGCCGATCGAAAACGTGTCATGCGCATGCGGGGCGAATTCATGGGTGATGAAGGTCGCAGCCATGCACTCCATGTTCCGGAAGCGCCTGTCCCTCCAGAACCTGGTATTCTCCGATGCGGTGACCGGCATGGCTTCCGTCGCCTGCCGCTGCGAAACATTGTTCATCCCTGCGTGATAGCCGAAATTCCGCCATCGGTCTTGAACAAAAGTGCCCGGTGCCGGCAGCCTTGTTCGGTGACCGGTTTGCCGATAAGAGCGCATCATGAACGAAATGAAATCCTTCCTCCCCGCCGACGCCGCTTTCGACCATGCCAGCGCACGACTGACGGTCGATCTCGGTGCCATCGTCGCGAACTGGAAGGACCTTTGCCGGCTCTCGGGCAAGGCGCGCACGGCGGCGGTGATGAAGGCGGATGCCTATGGGCTGGGCGCGGCCGAAGTCGGGCTGGCGCTGGCTGCGGCAGGATGCCGGGATTTCTTTGTGGCAACGCCGGATGAAGGCAGCCGCCTGCGGCGCATGGCGCCCGAGGCCCGGATATTCGTGCTGAACGGCGTCTGGCGCGGCGTCGAGACACCGGTGCTGGCGGACGGTCTCATCCCGGTCGTGGGCTCGATGGAGCAATATGCTTTCCTGCGGACGGCCGCGCCGGATCACCCTTACGCACTCTATGTCGACACCGGCATGAACCGGCTGGGGCTCACTGTCGCGGCGGCTGCATCGCTGGCCGCGGATCCGGCGTTGAAGCCAGGTCTCGTGCTCAGCCATCTCGCCTGCTCGGATGAGCCACATCACCCGATGAACCAGCGGCAATGCGAGTCTTTCCGCGAGGT
The DNA here is from genome assembly GCF_056403555.1 of Rhizobium sp. P2_G2. Lineage (NCBI taxonomy): Bacteria > Pseudomonadati > Pseudomonadota > Alphaproteobacteria > Hyphomicrobiales > Rhizobiaceae > Rhizobium > Rhizobium sp. P2_G2. Next base: position 41,307 of record NZ_JBFUFF010000047.1, on the reverse strand, counting down.
TACACGGCTTTTCAAAGGTATCGAATCCAGTCTTTGCAATTCAGGCGGCATCCTCCTCGGGCCAGATTACCATTTCGACCTGACCCGGCCGGGCATTTCGCTCTATGGCGGCGAGGCCGTGACGGGCATGCAAAATCCGATGCGGCCGGTCGTCACGGCGGAAGCGCGCATCCTGCAAATCCGCGACGTGCGGGCGGGCGAGGCCGCAAGCTACGGCGCCACGCATCGGTTCGAACGAGACAGCCGCATCGCGATCGTCGGCGCCGGCTATGCGGACGGCTGGCACCGGGCACTGTCCGGCGCGGGCACTGTTCTGCGCAAGCACGGTTCACCGGGCGCTTTCGGTTTCGTCGCAGGAGTGCGGGTGCCAATGGTTGGCCGAATCACCATGGACCTGGCGACATTCGACATCGGCGACATTGCGGAAGATCGTGTCCAGACAGGCGATTATGTGGAATTGTTCGGACCCAATATCAGCGTCGATGATGCCGCTCGCGCCGCAGGGACCATCGGCTATGAATTGCTGACGAGCCTGGGGCTGAGATACGCGCGACGATTTTTCTGAACGATCGTCACAAACTTAAATTTGCCCGGATTCGCTGTAGAACTGACCACAACAACCCGAGCATCGAATGCATGCAAATGCATGTCTGTCAGCCCAGTCATCGCACTGGGCGGGACTGGGATTTTGCGTGCACTTCTCTCAGATTGTTCTCAACTTTCTTTTTCAATCAACAACATATGAAAAACGGAGAATGCTCATGAGACTCTTATTGATGGCGCTGACCGCCACCTTGCTCGCCAGCTCCGCCCAAGCCGCCTACCTGGTTTCACCTGACGGCACCTATCTCGGCGAGTTGAATGATAACCAGTTCGATCCGAATTCCATTTCAAATCCGTATGGGAAATATGGCAGCCGCTACAGCGAGGATTCCGTCAACAACCCTTACGGCAAATATGGAAGCCCCTACTCGAACGAGTCACTCAAGAACCCCTACGCGACCAAGGCTCCGATTGTCATAAAACAGTAATGCGCTCTGCGACGGATCGACGGATGACATCCCTCAGCATCAGGCCTCGCAGCATAAACTGAGGCATAGCGCGAAGCGTTGATGTCTCAATTGTTGCCGGCATGCCGGGCAGAGCCTGACGTTGTGCCCTTCTGATCAGCCCTCGCTGCGGCGCAGGTCGCGGCCATCAATCTCGAACACGGTTGATGGCCGCGCCATTTCGCGCTAGGCCGTTTGGCGAAACAGGGAACCATCCGGACCATGAGCCTGGTTGACAGCATAAAGAACACGTTCGTCCCCATCCATCACGAGGGACATAAATTCATCGTCGCCTTCTTCGCGGTCTCCGTCATCCTTGGCTTCCTATGGCTGCCACTGTTTTGGCTGGGCCTCATCCTGACGGCCTGGTGTGTCTATTTCTTCCGAGACCCCGAGCGGCAGGTGCCACAGGACGAAGATTGGGCGCTCAGCCCTGCTGACGGGCAGGTTTCACTGATCACCATGGCGCCGCCGCCGCCCGAGCTTGGCCTGTCCGACGCACCGATGCTGAAGGTCTCGATCTTCATGAATGTCTTCAACTGCCATGTGAACCGCGCGCCGATGCGCGGCCGCGTCGAGCATATCGCCTATCGCGAGGGCAAGTTCCTGAGCGCCGATCTCGACAAAGCGAGTGACGACAACGAACGCAACGGCCTGATCCTCCACACCGTGCACGGCCAGATTGGCGTGGTGCAGGTTGCGGGCCTCGTGGCGCGGCGGATCGTCTGTTGGACGACGCCGAATTCGCCACTCGACGCCGGCGAGCGTTTCGGTCTCATCCGTTTCGGTTCGCGGCTTGATGTCTACCTGCCGGACGGGTTTACGCCGCGCGTTACCGTCGGGCAGAACGCCATTGCCGGCGAGACGGTGCTGGCGGAATTCGGCTCCGAAAAGGGGCCGGTGCTGGCGCGGAGGCTTTAGATGGACACCCCGATCGGCCATTCCGAAACCCACGAGACGAAAACGGATAATCCGCGCGGACCCCGTCTGCGCGAAATTCCGCTCAGGATGATGGTGCCGAACCTCATCACCGTGCTGGCGATCTGCGCCGGCCTGACCGGCATCCGGCTTGCCTTCGAGGGCCGCTTCGAACTCGCTGTCTCCATGGTGCTGCTTGCCGCCTTCCTTGACGGCATCGACGGACGCATCGCCCGGATGATGCATGCAACGTCGAATTTCGGCGTGCAGATGGATTCGCTTGCCGACATCGTCAATTTCGGCGTCGCGCCGGCGCTGGTCCTTTATGTCTATGTACTCGACCAGGCGAAGTCGCTCGGCTGGATCGCGGCGCTCATCTACGCCATCTCGGCCGGCCTCAGGCTGGCGCGCTTCAACGTCATGGCGGAGCGGCCGAACAAGCCGCAGTGGCTGTCGGAATATTTTGTCGGCGTACCGGCGCCCGCGGGCGCGTTCCTGGTATTGCTGCCGGTCTATCTGGGTTTCCTGGGCATCGAAGCGACAAAATACACGGCCTGGGCCGCAGCCGCCTATACGGTGGCGATCGGCTACCTCCTCGTCTCCCGCGTGCCCGTCTGGTCGGGCAAGTCGCAGCGCGTCATCCGCCGGGAGAATGCACTGCCCTTCATCCTGATCGTCGTGCTCTATGTCGCACTGTTGATGACCTATACCTGGGAAGTGCTGGCGGCGACGTCCATCCTTTATCTCTGCACCCTGCCTTTTGGGGCGAAGCAATGGCACAAGCATTATGGCTCACTGCCGGAACATGAAACGGCGATCGAGGAAGGTGTCGTCCCGGATGACAAGCCGCATCCGGAAACGAATGACACCCCGCACGAATGATGTGACTAGAGCGCTTTGTGTTCTGATGGAATCAAAACCGCGCTCTAAACTTTTGTTTTTTAGCATGTCTTTATCCTGAAGCCGGTTCCCACCTTCAGGCGACATGCTAGGTCTTGATCCGCGAAAGCGCCAACGCCTGGGTGCTCGGATAGTCGGTCTTGCCGCTACCGAGCAAGGGAATCGCCTCTATCGGGATGATGTCGTCAGGAAGCATGAGTTCCGGCGCACCGCTGCGTCTGGCATGGGTAATGAGATCATGCCTGTCGGCCGGATGCTGGGTGGTGACCAGCACGATGCGCTCGCCGCGCCGCGGATCTGGAATTGCCACGGCGGCGTGCTGGGCATCCGGCCAGAGTTGCTGCGCCAGCGCCTCCACGGCGCTGAGAGACACCATTTCGCCGGCAATCTTGGCAAAGCGCTTGGCGCGGCCCCTGATGGTGATGAAGCCGCGCATATCGATCGAAACGATGTCGCCGGTGTCGTACCACTTGCCGGGCAGCGGCTGCAGCACGCCCGGCTTGTCGGCAAGCAGATAGCCGAGCATCAGGTTCGGGCCCATGATCTGCAGCCGCCCCCCCTCTTCGATACCCTCGACCGGTTCCAGACGCATCTCCATGCCGGAGAGCAACCTGCCGACCGAGCCTTCCTTTAAGAAGTTCGCAGAATTGACGGCGACGACGGGCGAGGCCTCGGTCAGACCATAGCCCTCGACGATCAGTGCGCCAAAACGCTCGGCATAAACCTTGCGCGTGTCCGGCTTGACCGCTTCGGCGCCGGCGACGATCATACGCACGCTGTCGAAATCGCCATCCCGTGCCGCACGCGCGTAGCCGTGCAAGAAAGTGTCTGTGCCGAACATGACGGTTGGAGCAGTCTTTCGTGCCGTGGCCGGGATCATCTTGTAATGCAGCGGTGACGGATAGAGATAGAGCCGGATGCCGTAGAGCAGCGGCAGCACCATGCCCCCCAGAAGACCGAAGGAATGGAAGAGCGGCAGCACGTTGAACAGGCTATCGGCCGGTGAAATATCGACCCGGCAATCGGCCTGGGCGGCGTTGGCGACGAGATTGCGCGACGACAACGCCACCCCTTTCGGCACGCCCTCGGACCCTGAAGTGAAGAGAATGACAGCGACGTCCTCCGCGCGGGTCTTGCTCACGGCACGCCGGCAAGAGAGAAAGGCTTTGAATTTTTCCAGCGAGCCGATCTCCTTGCGGAGATCTTCGAGATAGACCACTGCCGTTCCGTTGGCGCGCATATGCGCCACGAGGTCCTGCAGATCGGCCTTTTCGATGAAAGCCCGCGACGACAGGACGGTACGGATCGCCGCGGTGTTGATTGCTGATGTGACTGCGGTCGGACCAGCCGTATAGTTCAGCACAGCGGCCGGGCGGCCGGCGGAAAAAAGCCCAGAAATCGCCAGCACCGCTCCGCTGGCATTGGGCAGCAGCACGCCGACTGGTTCGCGCGGACGTGTCATGGCCGCGAAACGGACGGCCAAGACCCGTGCGCCGATCAGCAATTGCCGATAAGTGAGACGCGCGCCGAGTGAATCTTCAAGGATCTTGCGGCCCAGTCCATTGACCCGGGCGGCCGTCGACAGGGACTGAAACAGCGTCTGCGACAGATTCACCGATCGGAATTTTGCCAGCATCAGGCCGTCCAGCAGATGGTCCGCCAAGATGGTGGTATCCGCCTCATTGGCGATCAATGGTGGAGCAGCGGTGACGACGATCTGCGGCAGAATGCTGCGCGGAGCCTGCTCCTCGGGCCAGAGCGACAGCAGCGAAAGCCGCGTGCCGCGAATGAAGATCGGCAGGATGCGCGCACCCGTTTCCCTTGCAAGGGCGCCGACCTGGTCGAGGCGGGCCATCGTCTCCGGACTGGCCTCGACTTCCTTCGGAACATGGAGGCAGATATGGCCCCGGCCGACCACAACCGAGCGCATCAATATCAAGAGCTGCTCGGCATCGCCAGAAAGATCCAAATGAAAGGTGCCTAGCGGAAGGCAGGCTTTCAACAGCGGACGGTCAAGTTTCGATTGCCGTGAAACGAGGTAAATGGTCGATCCCGTCAGGATCGTCCCCTGGTCGAAGCCCTCGAAGCGCATGCCGAAGGCGAATTTGAACAGCGTGCGCCAGAAGGATTGGCCATAAGTCAGACCCGTCCGCGCCTTCTCCCGCCAGGCCGAAATGGCCCAGGCGAGAATAGCGGCTCCGACAACAGCAATGACCGCGTGTAACACCAGATCCCCCAAGACTCCGTCTTACCAGTCTGGCAAAAAATTAGAGGAAATTGAAGGTCGTAGCGACGGGCTTTTAGGATATTCCCGGAAAGCATCTGGATGATAAACAGGCGCCTGCAGCAAATATGCCAGCACTACGGGTGGCGGCAGCCATCCAGATCAGACGCGACAAGACTTCACGATGGCGCAGCGACGTTCGTCGAAAAGAATATCACACCTGACCAGGCGCCGGCAGCAGAGCCGATTCGGCGCCGGTCGACGCGGTCGGCGCCGCGACGGTAAACGACCTGCGCTTCACTCAGGGAGCTTGTAGTCGGCGAAGCGTTTCTCGCGGACGATGTAGAGCTTGCCGGTCTCGGTCATGTCGGGGCCGGTCAAGCCGGCAATTTCGCGGGCAACTTCGCGCGGATGCGGCAATGTTTCCGGATCTTCGCCGGGATAGGCTTGCGCCCGCATGGCCGTCCGCGTGCCGCCCGGGTCAACGCTGATCACCCTCAGCGGCAGGCGTTCGCTCTCATAGGCCCAGGTGCGCGTCAGCGCCTCGACCGCAGCCTTCGAGGCCGAATAGGCGCCCCAGAAGGGTTTGCACTTGTGCGCCAGGCTGGAGGTCAGGATGAGCGCCCTGCCCTGGTCGGATTTCTGCATCAGCGGATCGACGGAACGGATCAACCGCCACGTCGCCGTGACATTCACCGTCATTACCTTCTCGAAGGTCTTGGCCTCGAAATGGCCGATCGGCGAAATGCCGCCGAGCACACCGGCATTGGCGACGAGGATATCGAGCTTGCCCCAGCGTTCGAAAATCGCGCCGCCGAGTGCGTCGATGGCCGCCATGTCGGCGAGGTCGAACGGTACCAGGGTGGCGCTGCCACCTTCGGCGCGGATGGCGTCATCGAGCTCTTCAAGACCGCCGACCGTGCGGGCGCAGGCGACGACATGCGCGCCCTTTTTCGCCAGTTCGAGCGCCGTAAAATAGCCGATGCCACGCGAGGCACCGGTGACCACCGCGATGCGGCCGGAAAGATCAGACATTCTTGTTATCCGTTATACGCCAGAAGATCGAGCGTGCGGATATTGTTCACGCCTTCCTGGTCGGTCAACTGGGTCGGATACTGGCTGGTGAAACAGGCGTCACAGAACTGGGGACAGCTGTTGTTGCGCGAAGGCTCCTTGACCGCACGGTAAAGGCCGTCGATCGACAGGAAGGAGAGCGAATCGACCTTGATATAGGCAGCCATTTCCTCGATCGACATGCGCGACGCAAGCAGCTTGGATTTTTCCGGCGTGTCGACGCCATAGAAGCAGGACGACATGGTCGGCGGCGAGGCGATGCGCATATGCACTTCCTTGGCGCCGCAATCGCGGACAAGCTGGACGATCTTCTGCGAGGTTGTTCCGCGGACGATCGAATCATCGACAAGGACGACGCGCTTACCCTCGATGGTGCGGCGGTTGGGATTGTGCTTGAGCTTGACGCCCATGTGGCGGATCGACGCCGTCGGCTGGATGAAGGTGCGACCAACATAATGGTTGCGAATGATGCCGAGCTCGAACGGAATGCCCGATTCCTGCGAGAAGCCGATCGCCGCCGGCACGCCGGAATCCGGTACCGGGATGACGATATCCGCATCTACCCCGGCCTCGCGGGCGAGTTCGATACCGATCTGCTTGCGCGCTTCATAGACATTGCGACCGTCGACGATCGAATCGGGACGGGCGAAATAGACATATTCGAAAATGCAGAAGCGCGGGCTTTGCTTGTCGAACGGAAACAGGCTTTCAATGCCTTTCTCGGTGACAATGACCACTTCGCCCGGCTTGATGTCGCGAACGTAGCGGGCACCGATAATGTCGAGCGCACAGGTCTCGGACGCCAGGATATAGGCGCCGTCGAGGTCACCCAGCACCAGCGGCCGGATGCCGAGCGGATCGCGCGCGCCGATCATCTTTTTCTGCGACAGGCCGACCAGCGAATAAGCACCTTCGAGCTGCGACAACGCATCAATGAAGCGCGCGACGAGATGATCCTGCTTGCTCATCGCGATCAGGTGCAGGATGGTCTCGGTGTCCGAGGTCGACTGGAAGATTGCCCCCTGCCGCTGCAGGTTTTTTTGCAGTGTCAGCGCATTGGTGATGTTGCCGTTATGGGCCACGGCGAAGCCGCCGCCGGCCAGTTCGGCGAAAAAGGGTTGGACGTTGCGCAAGCCCGCGCCGCCCGTCGTCGCATAGCGCACATGGCCGATGGAGCGAGAACCGGGCAAACGCTCCAGCACCGCCGAATTGGTGAAAGTGTCACCGACGAGGCCGACATGGCGCTCGATGCGGAACTGCTTGCCGTCGAAGGAAACAATACCTGCCGCTTCCTGGCCCCGGTGCTGCAGCGCATGCAGGCCGAGCGTCACGACGGCTGCCGCCTCGGGCTTGCCAAAAATGCCGAATACGCCGCATTCGTCATGAAATGCGTCGGCCTCGTTCTCGTCGATCAGAGAAACGTCTTCGTTCATCGATGTGCAGCCTTCGGCTCGTTGGGAGACAGGAGGGCAAAGCCCGTTCATTCATCCATTCGGCGAGATAGATCTCAACCTTGACAGAAGCCGGGAACATAAGAAAAAGCAAGGCAATTTCAAGTCGTCCCGGCCGATTGCGCGCCAGATTCTCGTGCTTTGCACCGCATGCTTAACGGCATGCCGTCACAATGTCGTTACTGCTGCGTCGTCGCCGGCTTGTTGGCATTGTCGTCGGCCGGCGCAGTGTCCGTGGCATTGTTGTCGTCCGCCGGCGCCGTGTCCGAATCCGCCGGTGCATTTGCATTGGCGGGCGTCTTGTCGCTGTTCATCTTCTCTTCGATCTTCTTGCGCAGCAGGGCCGCGATATCTTCCGGCAGCGCCGCCTTCAGCTTCTCGCCGAGATTATCGAGAAAGGGCTTGGACTTGGCATTGGCCACCCAGGCAGGATGCTTTTCCTTCGGCACCCATTCATTGAAGAACTGCACGGCGACAACAATGATCAGGATACCACGCGCGGCGCCAAAGATGAAGCCCAGCGTGCGGTCGAGCGCACCGATGCGGCTGTCGATGATCATATCGGCAATGCGCATGGTAATGAAGGAGATGACGATCAGCGCAACCAGGAAAATAATGGCGGCCGAGGCGATGATGGCGAACTTGTCCTCATGGATAAAGTTCTTCGCGTAAGGCACGCCGTAGGGATAGAGCTTATAGGCGGCGTAGGCCGAGCCGACCCAGCTCACCACAGAAAGCACTTCGCGCGAAAAGCCGCGCACCATGGCGAGCACGGCAGAAAACAGCGCCACACCGAGGACAATACCGTCAAAAGCTGTAATGGGCATAAAGTCTTCTCCAATACGGCGCGTATGTCCATTCAACGCCACTCGTCCCTCAAGGCACCTATAGCATCGGCGCGCGGAAACGAAAGCCTCAATCCTCTGCCGGGTCCTCCGGACCCACATGTTTCGATCCGGCGATCTTCACCACGAGGTCCATAAGACCTTCGATCGCGCTCCAGCCGCCGGCCGGCGATTTTGACAGCTCAGCCGAACCATCGGCAAGCACCGCCTTTTGAAAGCCGAGCTTTTCGGCTTCCTTAAGGCGCAACCCCGTGTGGCTCACCGGCCTGACCGCCCCCGAGAGGCTGATTTCGCCGAAATAGACGCAATCCTGCGGAAGAGCAAGACCGGCCAGCGACGAAACCAGGGCCGCGGCCACGGCGATGTCGGCGGCCGGTTCGGAAATGCGATAGCCGCCCGCAACATTGAGGTAGACGTCGTAATTGCCAAGCCGCACACGGCAATGCGCCTCGAGCACGGCGAGAATCATCGCCAGCCGGCTCTGGTCCCAGCCAACCACCGCACGGCGCGGTGTGCCCAGCGAGGTTGGCGCCACCAGCGCCTGCACTTCGACCAGCACCGGCCGCGTGCCTTCGATGCCCGCGAAGACCGCAGCCCCAGGCGCCTTGGCATTGCGTTCGCCGAGGAAAAGTTCCGACGGGTTGGAGACTTCGCGCAGGCCCTTGTCGGACATTTCGAAAACGCCGATCTCGTCGGTCGGCCCGAAGCGGTTCTTGACCGTACGCATAATGCGGTAGTGGTGACCTCGATCTCCCTCGAAATAAAGCACGGCGTCGACCATATGTTCAACGACACGCGGACCTGCGATCTGGCCGTCTTTCGTGACGTGGCCGACCAGCACGATTGCCGCTCCCGTCTGTTTGGCGAAACGGATCATCGCCTGGACGCCAACGCGTACCTGGGTCACCGTGCCGGGCGCAGCGTCGGCGACATCGCTCCACAGCGTCTGGATCGAATCAATGATGACGAGGTCGGGACGCGGGCCATCGGCGAGCGTGGCGAGAATATCCTCGACATTGGTTTCAGCGGCGAGCAGCACACCGGTGTCGGCGGCATCGAGCCGCTGGGCGCGTAGCCGGACCTGTGCCACCGCCTCTTCGCCCGAGACATAGATGACGCGGTTGCCGCGGCGGGCCAGAGCGGCGGCCGCCTGCATAAGCAGTGTCGACTTGCCGATACCGGGATCGCCGCCGATCAGCACCGCCGAGCCGCGCACGAAACCGCCACCGGTCACTCGGTCAAGTTCGGAAATGCCGCTTTCGATGCGAGGCGCATACTCGACTTCGCCCGAGAGCGTGGTCAGCGTCACCGCCCTACCCTTCTTCGGCGTCCTGGCTGGTCCGCCGCCGATACCGCCGGTCGGGTCTTCTTCGATGATCGTGTTCCAGGCGCCGCAACCGTCGCACTTACCCACCCAGCGGGAATGCACGGTGCCGCAATTCTGGCAGATGAACTGGGTTTTGGATTTGGCCATCAATCTTCAGCACCCGGAGCGAAAAGCTCTGAGTTCACTTCCTGTCTTCCGTGGAGAATTCTGATTATCTGCATGTCGCCGGCATCGACACGGAAGTAAATGCACCTATCTTTGAACGGGAACGCACGCAATCCCGGAGAAAGCCACTCGCGCGACACTCCGGTATTTCCGGACGAAGCGAGCGAAACAATCTTATTTTCGATGGCAGCTACCATATGCGTCGCGGCCGCTGGGTCCTTCTCTAAAAGATAGCAGTAGATACCAGCGAGATCGCGGAGTGCACGCTTCGAATAATGAAACTGCAGCTTCCGGATCACTTGAGCGCTTTGGCGTTTTCTACGATATAGCGCGTCAGGTCGCCGGGTTTATCGAAGGTCATATAGTCCCCACGTGCTATATCCGCATCCCCTTCGGCAATCAGCCTGCGAAGCTCTCGCAGCTTCGTTTCCCGCTCAAGTGCCTCGAGGCCGGCGCGAACGACCGCGTTCTCATCGGAAAAATTACCGGCGGCAATTTGCTCGGCAATGAACTCCTCTCGCTCGCTTGGAATTGAAACGCTGATTGTCCTATCGTCCATCGGCCACCTGCCATTGCTTCGGTTCCAACAAGCTAGCAAAACAAGAACAAAATAGCAACTTACTTACTGACAATTGTGCTGCAGGACATTCAATCATCCCGATCGTCGGTCGCGGCAGGACCGCCGAGGATCAGATCCTCGGCCTGCTCCCGGGTCATCGACAGGACTCGACGGCCGGTGTCGTAGCTGAACCCCGTGCGAGCGAGGGAGGCCATCTCCTTGACGAAGCGATCATTATCCGCGTCCTGCGGTCGGAACGGGCCTAGTCCGCGCTTGCGTGCATAGATGGCGGCTGAATAGAGATCGTCGGCATTCGCCACAGCCTGACGTGCGATATCTGAGCTTATGCCCTTGACCGATAATTTCTGCGCGATCGCTCGGCGCGACTTGCCGCCGCGCGACCCCGAACGCGTGCTGACCTCGGCAAATGTTTTGTCGTCGAGCGCCTGCAGCTCATAACCAAAGCGAACGGCCGCCTCGACGAGCGCGGCGACCTGCGATGCAGTAATGTCCTCGAACTTCTGTGCCGCCTTGCGGCGAATCGCATCGCGAAGCTGCTTTTCGCTCATCATCGCTTTCGAAAGCCGGTAGGCTGCCGAGTTGCGAGCCCATTTGAGCATCCGCGCCGTAGGCCCAGCCTCTGCCGGGTCTTCGTGATCAGATTCCAGGTTTTGCGACACCACGCGCTGCTATCACTCCGCCGCTGGTACGCGCCGCTCGACCACGCCGAGGTCATCTTCCTCGCGCACCTTCTTCAGGTGCTCCTCGGCTTCGGTGGCTTCAAGCTGGCGGTTCCACATCGAAGCGTAGAGACCGCCATGAGCCAGGAGTTCAGAATGCTTGCCGCGTTCGGCGATGCCGCCGTCCTTGAGCACGATGATCTCGTCGGCCTTGACCACTGTGGAAAGGCGGTGAGCGATCACCAGCGTCGTGCGATTCCTGGACACTTCATCCAATGCCGTCTGGATTTCTTGTTCAGTGCGCGTGTCGAGCGCCGAGGTCGCCTCGTCGAGAATGAGGATCGGTGGCGATTTGAGAACAGTGCGGGCGATCGCTACGCGCTGCTTTTCGCCGCCCGAGAGTTTCAGACCGCGCTCGCCGACCATGGACCTATAGCCTTCCGGCAGCGCCTTGATGAAGGTGCCGACCTGGGCGATGTCGGCGGCGCGCTCGATTTCCTCCTGCGTCGCCGAGGGACGGCCATAGCGGATGTTATAGGCAATGGTGTCGTTGAATAGCACCGTGTCCTGCGGCACCATGCCGATGGCCGCGCGCAGGCTTTTTTGCGTCAGGCCGCGCACGTCCTGGCCGTCGATCGTGATCGAGCCTTGCTGGACGTCGTAGAAGCGGTAGAGCAACCTGGAAATGGTCGACTTGCCGGCACCGGAAGGGCCGACGACAGCCACGGTGTTGCCGGCAGGAACGTCGAACGAGATACCCTTCAGGATCGGCCGGTTCGAATCATAGGCGAAGTGCACATTCTTGAAGGAGATCGCACCAGATTCGATCTCCAACTGCCTGGCGTCCGGCGCATCGACGATTTCGGGGCCGACACCGAGGAGATCGAACATCTGCTCGATGTCGGTCAAGCCCTGACGGATTTCACGATAGACGAAGCCGATGAAATTGAGTGGCACGGAAAGCTGCATCAGCATGACATTGATGAAGACGAAGTCGCCGATCGTCTGTTCGCCACGCTGCACGGCCAGCGCCGACATGACCATCATCGCCATGGTTCCAATGCCGAAGATCACGCCCTGGCCAAAATTCAGCCAGCCGAGCGAGGTCCAGACCTGCGTCGCCGTCTTTTCGTAGCGCGCCATCGAGACGTCGAAGCGCTTTGCTTCCATCTCCTCGTTGCCGAAATATTTCACAGTTTCGAAATTGAGCAGCGAGTCGATCGCCTTGGTATTGGCGTCGGTGTCGCTGTCGTTCATTTCCTTGCGGATGTTGATCCGCCAGTCGCTGGCGCGAATGGTGAACCAGATATAGATCCACACCGTCAGTGCCGTGACGAACAGATAGGAGAAGCCGTAGCCCCACCAGAAGATCACCGCCGTCAGGATGAATTCAATGATCGTCGGCACGGTATTGAGGATGGTGAAGCGGACAATCGTCTCGATGCCCTTGGTGCCGCGCTCGATAATGCGCGAGAGCCCGCCGGTGCGGCGTTCGAGATGGAAACGCAATGACAGCTGGTGCAGATGGACGAACGTCTTGTAAGCGAGCTGACGCACGGCATGTTGGCCAACGCTGGCGAACATCGCGTCACGCAACTGGTTGAGGCCCCATTGCACCAGGCGCGCAACGTTATAGGCGATCACCAGCATGATGGCGCCAAGCATGAAGGTCGGCATCCAGCCAAGGCCGGTGAATTTGCCATTCAGTGCATTGGTCGACCATTTGAAGAAATACGGGACGAGCAGCAGGACGGCCTTGGACACCAGGAGAATGACGGTTGCCCACACGACGCGGGCCTTCAGGTCCGGCCGTCCCGAGGGCCACATATAAGGCCACAGATTGACGATGGTCTGAAGCGTCTTGCCGGAATCGCCGGAGACCTTCTTGTCGTTGCCCGCCATGCCCACACCATGATCGATTACGATGACAGACAGCGGCGCCCCTTGCGGGACGCCGCGCCTGCAGGTCAAATAGGATCATGTGCGGTATTTGACAACCGCCCGGCGCGGGAATTTGGAAGTCGCCATCCAGATTTCTGGACAGCAGCGTCTCGCCAGACGTTGTTCAGCGTTTCCGCTGCTCCATGCGCTCGCGATGCAGTTCCTCGGAATTCGGCAGATATTTTTCCGGAACGCCGAAAATCTGGCCGGGCATGATCCGGTCAGGGTTGGCGATCTGATCCTGGTTGGCGAGATAGATCGTCGTATAGCGCACGCCGAGGCCATAGGCACGCCGCGAAATCTGCCAGAGCGTGTCGCCGCGGCGGATGATAACCGACGCCGAAGCGCTTGGCTTGAGAGGCGCCTGTTCGATGACCTTGGGCTGGTTCTGGTCGACCGCGGCGACTTCGGCGCTCTGCTTCGCCGGTTGCTGATTGGCGGGCTTCGTTTCGGTCGAAGCGCTTTGCTTGTCGACCGCCTTCGCCTCGGGCGTAGCCTTGTCTACCGCTTCCATGCTCTCGCTCGGCTTGGCAGCTTCGGCCTGTTCGTCCGTTACAGTCTTCGACGGCGCGGTCGCCCGGTCGGAGTTCTCCTTTGCCGCGACAGTCTTCTTGGATGCGGCAACTTCCATCACCGGCGCCACTGCCGAGGTCACAGCCGCGTCAATCGAATTGAGAGCCGTTTTCACGGCATTGGGATCCTGCGGCAGCGATTTCAGCAGCGCCAGCGCCTGGGCAGCCTTGCCGGCCGTCTTGTCGGCCATTTCCTTGGCCATCGGATCTTCGTCGGCGCCGATCTTGATCTGCGACAACGTCTTCAGCGCGATCTCGGTCGCCGAGCGCGCCGCAGCCAGTTCATCAAGCGTCGGCGTACGGCCGGAGACATAGAGCCCCTTGAGCAGCGCGATTGCCTTGCCGGCCTCTTCGCGCGCCTTGTCATATTCGCCGTCGGCGAGCGGCTGCATCTTGGCCTCGGCCGGCGCAGTGTCGCCGTTGACGGCGGCCAGTTGCTCGCCTTCGGGGCGGAAGAACGGCACCGAAGCGCGGAATTCGACGCGTTTGCCGTCCTTGCTCAGCACATCAGCACGGATCGTATGGGCGCCAACCGAAAGCGGCAGGCGATTGTCGGCGACGAAACGGCCATTGGCGTCGGTTGCGACTTCCGCCACCAGCTTGTCGTCGGCATAGACCCGCACGACCGATTTCGGACGTGCCGAACCCGCGACGAAGATCTTGTCGCCTTCGATTTCCACGGCGTTCACCAACACTTCCGGCGCATGCATCGTCTTTGCCGATGTGGATGCTTCGGTGGAAACGACCTTCACATCGTTGGTTGCCGGCTTGGTCTTGTCCGTATTCAGATCCGCAGTCTCGGTTTGGTTCACCGCAGCTTCCGGCGCCTTGGAGGCGTCTTTTGTCTCGGCGGAGTCAGCCGGCTTGGCCGTGTCTGCGGCAGATGCCGTATCAGTTGGTTTGGTTTGTGTCTCCGCCTTGGCAGTTTCGGTGGACTTCGCCTTGTCAGCCGGCTTTGCCTCTTCCGCCTTTGCCGTTTCGACGGGCTTCGCGGTCTCCTGGGCCTTGGCGTTTTCGGCAGACTTGGTCGCGTCGGCTGATTTTGCAGTCTCCGCCTTTGCTGTGTCCACCGGCTTCACCGTCGACGCCTGTTCGGTCTTGCTCTCGGCGCCAGTTGTCGTCTTCGCAGACTGGTCAGTTGTCTTCGTCTCTGCAGCGGGTTTGTTTTCCGTGTTCTGCGCGACAACGGTCTCCTGCTTGGCTGCCGGCTTGGCATCAGGCATTTCCATGATGCGCGACGGCTCACCCGGCTTGGTCACCATGGCGAGAAGTTGGCCCGACTTGTCGGCCGGAATGGAAACAGTGGCGACTTCTGCGGAGGCGACCTGCTTGCCATCCTTGCCGGTGAGCCGGATCACCAGTTGGTGATCACCCGCCTTGAGCGGATTGTCGAGCACGGCGACGAAATCACCCGTATTTCCCGCATCGGTGGACGCGATGACCGTGTTGCCGTCCAGGACGTCGACCTTCGAATTTGGTTTAGCCTTGCCGGCAATAAGCGTCGAGCCGTCCTTCTCGACACGCAGCACGTCGAAGGTGGGCAGCGACGTGTCCGCCGTCTGCTGCATTTGATCAGCCTTTGCCTGATCGGCAGGCTTGGCGTTGTTGTCAGCCTTGGCGACGTCTGATGTCGCGGCATCGCGGGCTGGCGCAGGCTTGCCTTCCAACGCCGCCATCATCGCCGTCTTCATATGGACGAAGCCTTTGCTGGCACTGTCGGGGTCGGTAGGCATTGCATCCAGCGTGTCGAGCGCGGTCTTCGCGCCGTTGGAGACATTGGCCACAATGGCTGCCGTCTGGGCATCCATGCCGTTGGCCGCCGTCATTTCGCTGGCATTCTTCAGCGCCGCGGCAAGTTTGGCGCGCGCGGCGGCAAGCTGTTCGGCAGTCGGCCGTTTGCCGTCGGCAAACAGAGCCTCGAATTCGGCGGCAGCCGTTTCGCCGTCGGTCTTGACGCGCGCCATCTTCTGCAACAGCACGGTCTTCGGGTCGTCCGCCTTCTGCGCGACCTCGGTCTTGGCCTTTTCCGTCGTTTGCTGTGCTTGTCCGGCAACCTGGTCGATGGTCTTCTGCACCGTGTCCGAAGCCTTATCCATCGTCTCGCCGGCCTGCTTGGCGAGTTGGTCGATAGCCTTCTTGCCACCGGATTGCGGCAGCACCACGAAATACATCACCGCGGCGGCGACAGCTACGACAACCAGAGCGACCCAGACGGCGCCGTTTCTCTTCATCTCTATCTCCGGGCGGCCAAATTCCGCCATCTTCCTGATGAAACTGCTAGCGTTTTCATATTCTATTCTCAAGCATTTCCGGGTCTTACGCACGGAGTATAGCAGCTTTTCCGTCATTTTTCTTGACTGCACCGGCCGCTCATAGTCATTTCGGCGATATGAACGCGAAAAATGTGCCGATTCGATCCGTCTGCGTCTATTGTGGCTCACAGCCCGGCCGCAATCCACTCTATATCGAGGCAGGCCGCGCGCTCGGCAGGTCGATTGCCGAACATGGTCTTCGTCTCGTCTATGGCGGCGGCACCCGCGGCATCATGGGCGCGGTAGCCTCGGGTGTCATGTCGAATGGCGGCCAGGTGCTCGGCATCATCCCCGAATTCCTGATGGACAAGGAAGCATCGAAGCATTCGCTGGGCGCGCTCACCGAGGTCGTCGTGACCGAGAACATGCATCAGCGCAAGCATCRCATGTTCGAGGAGGCCGATGCCTTCGTCACGCTGCCGGGCGGCATCGGCACGCTCGAGGAAATCGTCGAGATCATGACCTGGGGCCAGCTCGGCCGCCATCGCAAGCCGATGGTTTTCGCCAATATCAACAAGTTCTGGGAGCCGATGCTGCAGCTCGTGGACCATATGGCCAGCGAAGGCTTCATCCATACCGCTCATCTCGTCAAGCCGATGATAATCGACAATGTTGATGACATCGTGCCGGCGATCCTTGCCGCCGGCGGCTCCGAGGTCGGCAGGTCCGACGTTTTGGCGCGGATGTAAGCGGCGCTAGCTGCGCTGGCGTGCCCTGAACATCGAATAGGTGTAGACGATCAGCGCCGCCCAGATAAAGACGAAGGCGATCAGCTTGCCGGTGTCGAACGGCTCGTGGAACAGGAAGATGGCCATCAGGAAGACGATCGTCGGCGCGATATATTGCATGATCGCGATGGTCGAGAGTTTCAGGAGTTTGGCGCCATTGGCGTAGATCATCAGCGGCACCGCGGTGATCACGCCGGCCAGCATCAGGAGCGCGGTGTGGCGAGAACTGCCGCCGCTGAGGAAGTGACCGCTTCCGATCGCTTCAAGATAGGTGATGTAGGCTAAGGCAGGTCCGACGAGCAGCAGAACTTCGAGGAAGAAGCCCTGATTGGGGCCAAGCGGCAGGCGCCGCTTGAAGAAGGCATAGAAGCCCCAGGTCAGCGCCAATACCAGTGATATCCATGGAAGGCCGCCGGCGTCATAAGCCAGGATGGCAACGGCGATCGCCGCAAGGCCCACTGCGACGAGCTTCAGGCCGGACAGCCTCTCGCCCAGCAAGACTGCGGCAATAATGATCGAGACCAGCGGATTGATGTAATAACCCAGCGCCGCCTCAAGTGTATGGCCCGAACCGATAGCATAGACATAGGTCAGCCAGTTGACGCTGACGAAAGCCGCCGGGATCATTGCCATGCCGATCATCCGCGGCTGTCGCAGCAGGGCTCCGACATCGCCGATACGGCCGCGGAAAGCGAGTATGGCACCGGCGATCGGCAGCGACCAGAGGACGCGATGCGCGACCACTTCGAGTGGCGGGATGGCCTCGACCGCCTTGATATAGATTGGCAGCACGCCCCAGAGGAGATAGGCCGTCAGCGCATAAAGGAAGCCCGGCAGCGTGTCCTCGCCTGCGGCCGCTGAAGTCGAATCCGTGCTTGCCATCGCTTGTCCTCTTTCAGCCGGATTTAGGAGACGACAACGGCAAGCACCAATTCATTCGGTTGATGATCGGATCAATTCTTCGAAAGTGACGGCTAACGAAGACAACCAGGGGCGTTTGTTATCCACCCTTCGCGAACGCTACGCCGATATCGAATTGCTCCCTATTCCGCCGCGATCTGGCCGGCCTGGTCGCGATTCTTCATCAGCTTGTAGATGATCGAGTCCATCAGCGCCTGGAAGGAGGCGTCGATGACGTTGTCGGAAACACCCACAGTCCACCAGCGGGCATCGGTCGCGTCGGTGGATTCGATCAGCACGCGGGTAATGGCTTCCGTGCCGCCGTTGAGGATACGGACCTTGAAGTCGGCGAGCACGAGATCGGCGATCTCGTCCTGGAACTTGCCGAGATCCTTGCGCAGCGCGAGGTCGAGTGCGTTGACGGGGCCGTGAATGCTTTCGGCCACCGACATGCGGCTCTCGCCGTCGACAGTGATTTTCACCACCGCTTCCGACACGGTCTTCAAATTTCCGTTGGCGTCGAAGCGGCGCTCGACCATGACCCGGAAACCCTCGACCTTGAAGAAATCCGGCACCGAGCCGAGGATGCGGCGGGCGAGCATTTCGAAGCTCGCGTCGGCTCCCTCATAGGCATAGCCGGAGGCTTCGCGTTCCTTGACCACACCGATCAGCTGGTCGAGGCGCGGATCATCCTTGCCGACAATGATGCCGCGACGCTTGAGCGCATTAATGAAATTGGACTTTCCGCCCTGGTCGGAGACCATGACCTTGCGCAGGTTACCGACCGTTTCGGGCGGCACATGCTCATAGGTGCGTGGGTCTTTGAGCAAAGCCGAAGCATGGATGCCGGCCTTGGTGGCAAAAGCCGAGGCGCCGACATAGGGCGACTGATGATCCGGCGAGCGGTTCAGCATTTCGTCGAAGGCGTGGCTGAGGCCGGTCAGCCCCTGCAGCTTTTCCGCATCGATGCCGGTCTCAAAGCGTTCGTTGTAGACAGGTTTGAGCACCAAAGTCGGGATCAAGGTCACCAGATTGGTGTTGCCGCAACGTTCGCCGATGCCGTTAAGCGTGCCCTGCACCTGCCGCACGCCGGCTTCGACGGCGGCGAGCGCATTGGCGACGGCCTGGCCGGTGTCGTTGTGCGGGTGGATGCCGAGATGGTCGCCGGGCACGCCCGACGCGATGACATCGGCAACGATATCGCGGATTTCCTGCGGCTGCGTGCCGCCATTGGTGTCGCAGAGCACCACCCAGCGGGCGCCAGCGCCGAAAGCGGTCTTTGCACAGGCCAACGCATAGTCGCGATTGGCCTTGTAGCCGTCGAAGAAATGCTCGCAATCGATCATCGCTTCCTTGCCGGCGGCGACCGCAGCCTTCACCGACTGCTCGATCGATTCCAGGTTTTCTTCGTTCGTACAGCCGAGTGCCACCTTGACGTGATAGTCCCAACTCTTGGCAACGAAACAGATGGCATCCGATTTGGCCTGCAGCAGCACTGCCATGCCCGGATCGTTGGAGACCGAGATGCCGGCGCGCTTGGTCATGCCGAAGGCGACGAAGGAGGCGCCCGTCGTGCGCTTCTTCTCGAAGAATTTCGTGTCGGTCGGATTGGCGCCGGGATAGCCGCCCTCGACATAATCGAGGCCGAAATTGTCGAGCATGGTCGCAATGGCGATCTTGTCCTCGACCGAGAAATCGATGCCCGGCGTCTGCTGGCCGTCCCGCAAAGTGGTGTCGAAGAGATAGATGCGTTCCTTGGACATGTCGCTATTCCTGAGATCAATAAACGTCCGGACCGTCAGAATCCGGAAAACCCGTTACTCCGGCCGATGGCAGACGGCTTCGATATTGTTGCCATCGGGATCGCGCACGAAGGCGCCATAATAATTCGCATGGTAGTGCGGGCGCAGGCCGGGGCCGCCGTTGTCGATGCCGCCGGCCGCCATCGCCGCCATATAGAAGGCGTCCACTTCCGCGCGCGAATTGGCGGAGAAAGCCATATGCACCGACGGCACCTGCTTTTCGCCTTCATGCAGCCAGAAGGTCGGACGCTCGCGGCCATAGCCGGCGACATGCACGCCATTGGTATATTCCATCGGCGCCTTCATCAGCATCGAAGCGCCGAGCGGTGCCAGCGCTGCGTCATAGAATGCCTTGGCGGTGTCGAAATTCGAAACACTCAATCCGGTATGGTCTATCATGTCATCGCTCCCATCATGCACCGAAAGAGATCAGCCCTGTTTTCCGGCATATTTGTCGGTCGCCCGGATCAACTGGTCGAGAATGCCGGGCTCGGAATAGGCGTGTCCCGCCCCCTCGATCAGGTGAAAATCGGCTTGCGGCCAGGCCTTGTGCAGCGCCCAGGCGTATTTTGCCGGGCACGGCATGTCGTAGCGGCCGTGGATGATCGTGCCGGGAATGTCGGCGAGCCGATGCGCATCGCGCAGCAATTGCCCTTCTTCCAGCCAGCAGGCATTGACGAAATAATGGTTCTCCAAACGGGCGAAAGCCAGGGCATAGTCCGCATCCAGGAAGGTATCGGCCGTCGACGGCTCCGGCAGCAAGGTAATCACCTCGCCCTCGAAAATGCTCCAGGCCTTGGCCGCTTCGATCTGCTTGGTGCGGTCACTGCCCATCAGCAGGCGATTGTAAGCGGCCATCATATCGTGGCGTTCGTCTTCCGGGATCGGCGCAACGAAACGCTCCCACTTGTCGGGAAACATTTCCGAGACGCCGAATTGGTAGAACCATTCGAGCTCGGGTCGCGTGCACATATAAATGCCGCGGACGACAAGCTCGGTCACCCGTTCCGGATATTTTTCCGCATAGGCGAGCGCCAAAGTCGAGCCCCAGGAGCCGCCGAAGACCAGCCACTTGTCGACGCCGGTTTTTTGGCGCAGCCGCTCGATGTCGGCCACCAGATGCCAGGTCGTGTTGTTGTCGATCGAGGCATGCGGGGTGGACCTGCCGCAGCCGCGCTGGTCGAACAGCATCACGTCGTAAAGTCTTGGGTCGAACAGCCGGCGGTGATGGGCGGAAATGCCGCCGCCAGGTCCGCCATGCAGGAACACGGCCGGCTTGGCGCCCCTGGTGCCAGAGCGCTCGTAGTAAACCCGGTGGCCGTCGCCAGCATCGAGATAGCCGGTCTCATAGGCCTCGATCTCGGGATAGAGCGTGCGCAATGTCATCGGCTGTTCCTTTGCGGCCATGTCTCGGTGTCATGGTCGGGATGCTGGCGATTGGTGTTGGCTATGGCCGCGTAACGCTCCGTCTCATCCGCTGGCGTCTCATCGCCGGCGCTTTCGGGGAGCCTATCGAGGCCGGCAAACCAGCACGGCTTGGCATAGATGTCGGATTGCCATTCCGGCGGCACGGCAGTGGGATGATCAAGCGTGCCGAGCAGCAAGGCGATATGGCTGCCGCCCACCTCCTGATAGAAGAGCGGCGTGCCACACTGGCTGCAGAAGCCGCGGCGGACGAGATCGGACGAATTGAACCAGGATGGTTCGCCGCGCGTCAGCACCAGATCTTCATTGGAAACGCCGCCAAGTGCGGCAAAATAATTGCCTACGGCCTTCTGGCACATGCGGCAGAAGCACAGATGCGGGCTTGCCGGCCGCGCCATCGCCCGATAGCGCACCGCTCCGCATTGGCATCCGCCGCTGAACGTGCCGGTCATACGCCCTCCTCGCGCGGCCGCCAATGATCGACATTGTCGGCTGTGCGTGCTCTCCAATCAGTCGTGTCGCGATCGGGGTGCTGATAGTTGACGATGTCGGCGAGATAGGGCGCGTTGGCGAGATCGGCTTGCGTCTCCTCCTCGGGCAATTCATGCAGATGGTCGACATAGCCAATCTTGGCTTCGACGCCGAATTGCACGACGGGCTTTACCCGGCCCGGCTCGTCGAAGGCGCCGATCGCCAGGCCAACGCCGTCGGGCGCTTCGAAGCAAAGCGGCGTGCCGCAGTTCTCACAGAAACCGCGCTTCACATGGTTCGAGGATTGGAAATATTTTGGCTTTCCGCGGGTCCAGGTCAGTACTGCTCTGCCGGTGCCGACCAGAGGCGCATAATAATTGCCGAACGCCTTCTGGCACATACGACAATGGCAGATCGACGCCTCGCCGAGCTTGCCACCGACATTGAAACGCACTGCGCCGCACTGGCAGCCACCGCTATAATCCTCGTCCGTCATTTGTCCTCCTCGGGCCAGTGGTCCGTATCGTGATCGGGATGCTGCCAACTTTCGATCGCGGCATGCATGGCCTCGACCTCGGGATTGTCGAGAACTGGCTGCTGGAACAGATGGTCGATCCAGGGAAGCCGCTTCTTGTGATTGACCTGAATCTGCGGCTCCAGCAATTCAGGATGGTCGAAGGCGCCGATGGCGATCTCGATGCCTTCCTTCAGATGATAGGTCAGCGGCGTGCCGCATTTGTTGCAGAAGCCGCGCCGGACTTTTGCGGAAGAGCGAAACAGGGTCGGCGCGCCGCGTGTCCACTCGAGATGCGCGTGGTCGGCCGTCACCAGCGGGCCGAAGAAGCTGCCAAACGCCTTCTGGCACATGCGGCAATGACAGATCGAAGGACGGCCGAGCTTGCCGGCGCGGAAACGGACCGCGCCGCATTGGCAGCCGCCGGACATTGGTTGATCGCTCACCGCTTCACCTCCCAGGTCGTCACACGTTCGCCGGTCGCCGCATCCTTGCCGTCCTTGAGCTGGATGCCCTTGGCGAGAAGGTCGTTGCGGATCTTGTCGGCTTCAGCGAAGTTCTTGGCCTTCAACATCTCCAGACGGAGTTGAATGATCGATTCAACGCTCTCCGCCAAGGCCGTTGAAATCTCCGGCTTTTTCAGCGCAATGCCCAGCAGTGCCGCGCTCGCGGCAAATTCCGGAGCGTCCGTGAGTGCATGCAAGGCTTGAACGGCAGCAACCGTGTTCAAGTCGTCGGCAAGGGCGGCCAGGACGCTTTCATGCGGCGCAGCGCTCGCATCGCCATCGACAGGCCATTTGGCCAGGAGGCGTTCGGCCTCCTCCAGCCGCTTGACGCTGAAATCGATCGGCTCGCGATAGTGCGTCATCAGCATGGCCAGCCTGAGCACCTCGCCCGGCCATTTCCGATCGCCGAACTTCTCCATCTCCAGCAATTCGTGGATCGTGACGAAATTGCCTTCCGACTTCGACATCTTGCGGCCTTCCACCTGCACAAAGCCATTGTGCATCCAGACATTGGCCATGACCGCCGTGCCATGGGCGCAGCGCGACTGGGCGATCTCGTTTTCATGATGCGGGAAGATCAGATCGAGGCCGCCACCATGAATGTCGAAAACCTCGCCCAGGAAGGCTTCCGACATGGCCGAGCATTCGATATGCCAGCCGGGGCGGCCGAAAATCGTCGCCTTTTCGCCGGCAGCCGCAAACTCACCGTTCCAGCCGGGCTGATCGGCGGCGGATTCCTTCCAGAGGACGAAATCGGCCGGGTTCTTCTTGTGTGCCTCGACGGCGACGCGGGCGCCGGCCTGCTGGTCCTCGAGCTTGCGCTTCGACAGCTGGCCATAGTCCGGCATGGAGCCGGTCGAAAACAGCACCTCCCTGCCCTCGGCGCCGGTGGCGATATAGGCATGGCCGCGGTCGAGAAGCTGCTGAATGATTTTCACCATGCCGGCGATGTGCTCGGTGGCGCGTGGTTCCCGGGTTGGCTGCAGGCAGCCCAGCGCCGTCACATCCTTCTCGTACTGGTTCTTGGTCTTTTCCGTCACCTGGCGGATCGCGGCATTGAGGTCCATGCCGGGAAAGTCGCGTAGCGCCCGGGCATTGATCTTGTCATCGACGTCGGTGATGTTGCGCACATATTTGACGTTGCTCTCGCCATAGACATGCCGGAGCAGCCGGAAGAGCACGTCGAAGACGATGGCCGGGCGGGCATTGCCGATATGGGCGAAATCATAGACCGTCGGGCCGCAGACATACATGCGCACATTGGCCGGATCGATCGGCTGGAAGGGCGCCTTTTCCCGCGTCAGCGTGTTGTAGAGCTTCAATGTCGGCTGCTCGGCCATTCCTGTCTCCCGTTCGAGCATATGCACCATAGCCGGCTGGCTGGGGCGTTTTGAGCTCTTGGGGTGTCAGGAGACGAAAACGGCCGGGCCAGCGTTCAGGCTAGCGAATAATAATCCGGCAAATGCAGAGGCGCGTTTTCATGGCGTCCTTATCGCGCGTTCAACGACTTCGGTCAAGGGCGTTGTTGGCGGGGGAGAAAGGCAAAATGTGTTACTTTAGTAACAGCTTACCATAGTAAGGCCGCTATGATGCGCTATGTCCATTTCTGTTCGCTCAACCGCCATGCTTTTGTCCAAATCGACAGGGCATAGAAGGATCAGCAAACATCAGAAAACACATGAGGCTTATCATGCAAAAGACTGAAAATAGTAAACAATCTCTTAACGAACTTCTGAGCAACTACGGCCCGGTCGGTCCCCGCCATCTGCTTGCCGCCGCGATGCTGATGCGTCCGCGCGCCGAGGAGAAGAAAGGCGACAAGCAACCGGAGAAGAAGTCCGACAAGGCCGCAGCCTGAGGCTTAACGGAAGAGACTGAAAACGAGGCTTATGGCGAGGGTCGCCATCACGATGCCGATAATGACATCGAGTACCCGCCAAGCGGCGGGTCTGGCGAAGATTGGTTGCAGCAGCCGGGCGCCATAGCCCAGCCCGAAGAACCAGATGAAGGATGCGAGCGCCGCACCAATGCCGTATCCAAGTCGCGCATAGCCCGAAAATTGCGCCGACAGGCTGCCCAGCAGCACCACTGTATCCAGATAGACATGCGGGTTGAGAAAGGTGAAGGCCAGGCACGCCGCCACCGCCGCGCCAAGGTTCGCCGCATCGCCCTCGGCTGCCTTCATCACTTCAGTATGCAGCGCCCGCCGGAAGGCAATCACCGAATAGGCCGCCAGGAACAAAGCACCGAAAATCGTCACCGCCTTGATCAGCACCGGCGCCTGCGCCACCAGCGTGCCGAGCCCGCCGACACCGAGCGCGATCAGCACCGCATCTGCCAGCGCGCAGATCAGGCAGAGGATGAACATGTGCTGCCGCAGCAGCCCCTGCCGGAGGATGAAGGCGTTCTGGGCGCCGATGGCGATAATGAGGGAGGCTCCGAGCAGGAAGCCGGAGAGTGCGGCATGGAGGATGGGCATGAAGGCTAGCTATTCTCGTGTTTCAACCAATCTTCCGGCCTTCTCCTTTGATGGGCGACGGCAGCGACGGAGAGGCCGTATTCGGAAGGTTCGTAGATGATCACATACCTGCGTTCCACTAGAATTCTGGCGTTCGGACCAAGATTTGGACGCCAAGCACCGTGTCGCCGGCGACAACGGCCAGGTGGGCACGGACGATAAGCGTCCCGATCATGACAATTTCCCCCGCTGATCCCTTATGCTTTCGTCATAGACCTTCCGTCGATTTCATAACGTTTGCAACGTGCCCCAAACGCTGCTCACCGTGGCATGAAATGATGGGTTCAGCTAAAAGTGAAAATCGTCAGCTTCAATACTTTTCTGTGCAACGTCATCCAGCAGAATAGTATCGTTCTTATTCAAAATCGCATAATGGCTGGTGGAATCGATGACGGCTGTTCCAATTGGATCGGAATAGTCGAGCCCATAGATTACTGCAATCGTGCGCCATCTGCTACAGGCGACAATGGACAATACACTACATCGTTAGCGTCTGTGGCGCATCTCCAGCGCCGTTTTGTGCTGAAACAATTGAAACAACTTGGTCAGCTTGTGAAATCATCCCGAAACAGACGGGGCAGAAAACCTCTCCACCAACAAGGAGAAGTCCAATGATCATCAAAGAAATACCCACACAGACGACCGAGTTCGACATCAACAATTCCGACGAAAAGTGGATCCTGAAATCAGGCTCCACGCTCGAAAGCCAGACCCGCGGCATCGACGAGAACCAAGTCTGGCACGACAACATCATCGCCGTGAACGGCCACATCACCGCCAGCGAGCTCGGATACGCTGGTATCTTCTCCGAAGGCACCAACACATCGGTGACAATCGGGAAATCTGGTGGCGTCGATGGCTACTATGGCGTTGACGGCTATGGCGAGAGCTTCAATCTGGTCAATCGCGGTACGATCCACGGCCAGGCCACCGCCGCTGCTATCACGGGAGACGGCAGCAGAATCGTCAATTTCGGTGGCATCAGTGGCACGAAACTCGAAATGTACGGCGACAACGAATATCTTATCAATCATGGAGCAATCCAGACGCAGATCACTGCAATTGACGCCGACAAGCTCAGCATCGTTCTGGATAAGGGCAGCGACCTGGTCCATTCGGGGGCGACCATGGATATTTCCAGCCTCGCCGGCGAGACGGCCCATATCGTCAACAAGGGCATCATCGACGCGACCACCTGGGCTTTGCATAGCACCGACGGCGATGAAACCGTGATCAACCGGGGCACGATGAAGGGCAAGATTGCGCTGGGCGACGGCAATGACGTGTTTGATAATCGCGGTGGCAAGATCGACCATGCGATTCACGGCGAGGCCGGCAGCGATACATTCATCATCGACAGCAAGACCAGGATCATCGAAGATGTCGGCGGCGGCGGCAGTGACAGCATCAAGTCGACCATCTCCGTCTCGCTGTCGTCGGGACTCTATGGTGGCCAGGAAATCGAAAACGTTTTCCTTCTCGGATCCAAGAACCTGCATGCCACCGGCAACGGCCTGCACAACTATCTTGAGGGCAATGCAGGCGACAATGTTCTGTCCGGCATGGCCGGGCAGGATGTCCTTTGGGGCGGCCACGGTAACGATCGGCTGACCGGCGGCGCCGACGACGACTTCTTCTATTTCAAGCCGCATAGCGACCGGGAGGTCATCACCGACTTTGAGGATGGCCACGACAAGCTCCTGTTTGTGGCGGGCACGGACATCACCAGCGTCAAGGATCTGCTCCAGCATCACACGCATCAAGTCGGTGGGGATCTGGTGATTTCTGGCGATGGCACTGAAATGGTGCTTCAGGGCATCCACAGGGCCGATTTCGATAGTGCCGATTTCCTGTGAGGTGGCATTGATTCTTGAATAGCGGCCGGCATGGCAGACCCATTCCGGCCGCGGGTATGAAGGGGCGAGCCAATATGCCGGCGACCACGATGGCGGTGCGAACGCTCCCGGCAATGACAAGCTGGATGGCAAGGGCGGCAATGACATCCTGATCGGCGGCTTCCAATCCTTCAGCACGGCGCCGCGAACGATTGCCGGGTTCAAAGCGACGCTATGGCTGAGGAAGGGTTCGGATTCACTGGTGATTGGGCCGTCAACGACCAGAACAATCTGCTCGCATGCCTCTGCCGCTCCATCTGGTCGGCGGGAAGGGTGATGACGAGTGAGTTGGGGTCGGCGTGTTTCATGGATCCAATCCAACATTCGATTTCCAGCGTTTCGACGCTCGACCGCGTCCGCTCTTCCCAGGGTCTCGCTTTGCGCAGACGTCCACGCGGTTCGAATATCTGTGGCTGGAGCCATGCCTTGGGTCTAATCTCTCGATCTACTAAGTTAGCAATATGGGAATATCATATTCTACCGGCATAATATTGCGCACGACCTCGCGTCCTCAAGTATACATATAGGATATACACAAATATACTATCAAACAACACACAAGAAATTCGTATCTTCCTCCGGTCTTGCCTAGCTAAATCTTGGCTTTAACGCTGATATGCTTGCTACTTTTGGTATGCGCTCCAATGTTTGTGGCTCAATAAATTCACCGTTTACATGCAGTTAACGCAGTCATGTTAATTCTAACTATGAGTGCAGCAGCCTAGATTTCCCACACCAACCTAAAACCAGCTCSGACTTGCCAGAATGACGCGTTTCCTGATTTCAGCTTCCGTCTGCGCGCTGCTGGCTGCCCAGCCCAGCGCCGCTGCCGATCTTTCCGCCTATAAACGCCCGCTGACCATCCCTTTCCAGGGCGTGACGACCTATTCGCCGCAGTTGGCGACGCTCGGCAAGATGCTGTTCTTCGATCCGCGGCTGTCCGGCAACAAGAACATGACCTGCGCAACCTGTCATAATCCGTCCTTTGGCTTCGAGACGCCGGTGACAACACCGATCGGCGCGGCCAATGTGGCGCTGGCGCGCCAGGCGCCGACCGTTCTCAATGTCGCCTGGGTCAATCCCTTCTTCTGGGATGGCCGCGCACCGAGCCTAGAGGCGCAGGCGGCAGGGCCAATCGGTGCGGCAAAAGAAATGAACGGCAATGTCGACGACGCCGTTGTCGAGTTGCGGAAAATCCCGGACTACAAGAAATGGTTCGACGAGGTTTTCCCTGACAAAGGCATCACCAAGGACACATTGCTGACTGCGATCGCCACCTATGAGCGGACGGTGGTCTCCAACTGGTCGCCCTTCGACCGCTGGGTGGATGGGGATCAATCTGCCGTCTCCGACAGCGCCAAGCATGGTTTCGAACTGTTTACCGGCAAGGCGGGCTGTTCCTCCTGCCATACGGGCTGGAATTTTTCCGACAACAAGTTCCACGATATCGGCCTGCCCGGCGATGACATCGGACGCTACAAGATCGATGCGAGCAGTCCTGCCAACAAATATGCCTTCAAGACGCCGGGCTTGCGCAACACGCTTTATCGCGGCCCCTATATGCATGACGGCAGCCTGAAGAGCATGGGCGAGGTGATCGACCATTACGAGAGCGGCGGCGTTGCCCGTCCGTCGCTCGATCCGGCGATGACGCCGTTTTTCCTGAGCGAGGACGAACGGAAGGACCTGATCGCCTTCCTGGGGTCCCTGACCGCCGAGAAGCAGGATATTCCCCTGCCGACGCTGCCGAACTGAGGAGCGCGAGATGAAACTCTCCATACGCATGCAAATTCTCGTGCCCATGGTCGCCACCGTCGTCGTCGGCTTCGGCAGCGCATTGCTCGTCGGCTATCAAGCGATCGTCGGCCAGGACCGGGTGGAAACGGTCGTTCAGCAAGCCGTTAGCGCCAAAATGCTGTCGGCGCATATCGAGCGGCAGTTCAAGGATGCGACCGGGGTCGTCGACCGCGTGCTTTCGATGACGAACTTCGTCTCCGCCGCCGAGGTGAAAGCCGCGTTCGACAAGAGCAACGACGCGCTGATGCAATCGCTCGACAAGCTCAGTCATGTCGATCTCGCCGATTCCTTGACGAAGAGCGTGCAATCGCTGCGGCAAGCGCACGATGCCTGGGAAAAGGACGTGAAGGTCAGCCTCGGCCTTGAGCAGTCCACCGAGGTCCCGACGACTGAAAAACTTGCCCGGTCTCAGCAGGCGATCCTGGCCGATATCCACGACGTCAACGAGATCGTCGACAAGGTCGCGACGGAGAGCGTGGCGACCGCCGGCAGCGCGCTCGCCTCGAAGATCGAGACGGAACTGGCGCTGGCGGTGATTGCCGCCGTCGTCGGCCTCGGCATCCTCATCGCCATCGCCCGGCATGTCTCCCGCCCAATCCAGCGCATCACGCAGTCCATGCAGACGCTTGCCGCGGGCGAGACGGACAAGTCGATCCCCTATGCCGGCCGCAGCGACGAGATCGGCCTGATGGCCGGCTCGGTCGAGGTCTTCAGGCAGAATGCCATCGCCCGGGCCAAGTTGGAAGCCGAGGCCGAGGGGAACCGGAGCCAGGCGGAGGCCAATCGGCTGGCGGATCAGGAACAGGCGGAGAGAAGTGCTGCCCAGCGGCTGACGATCGCAACGTCGGGGCTTGCCGCCGGGCTGAAGCGGCTTGCGGGTGGCGATTTGGCCTTCAACCTGACGGACCAGTTCGCGCCGGAATTCGAACCGCTGAGGCATGATTTCAACGCCTCGGTGGAACAGCTCGCCGATACCCTGCTCTCCGTCTCGGAAAGCGTGTCGATCATCAGCTCCGGCACCCGCGAGATCAGCCATGGCTCCAACGAGCTTTCCGGCCGCACCGAACGCCAGGCAGCAACGCTCGAAGAGACTGCTGCGGCATTGAGCGCCGTGACCGCCAAAGTCGTCGAATCCTCGAAGATCGCCGAAGAGGCCCGCGGCGTCGCCGACAGCGCCAACCGCAGTGCCGTGACCTCCGGCAAGGTGGTGGCGCAAACGGTCGACGCCATGGGGCAGATCGAGGAATCCTCCAAGCAGATCAACAATATCATCAGCGTCATCGACCAGATCGCCTTCCAGACCAACCTGCTGGCGCTCAATGCTGGCGTCGAGGCTGCCCGCGCCGGCGAAGCCGGCAAGGGCTTTGCCGTCGTCGCCCAGGAAGTGCGCGAACTGGCGCAGCGCTCGGCGCAGGCCGCCAAGGAGATCAAAGAGCTGATCGGCCGCTCGTCCGCCAAGGTCACCAGCGGTGTCGAACTGGTTAACCAGACTGGCGCTGCGCTCAACGACATCGGCCGCTACATCGTCGACATCAACAGGTTCATGGAAGCGCTGGCCGCCTCGGCGCGCGAGCAGACGACCAATCTTTCGGAGGTCAACTCTGCCATGCACCAGCTCGACCAGGTGACACAGCAGAACGCGGCGATGGTGGAGGAAACCACCGCCGCCAGTGTCACGCTCGCAAGCGAGGCGGAGCGGCTGCGCGAACTGGTGACGCAGTTCGAATTGGAAACGGCAGCCACGGGTGCACGGGCCTATCGCGACGCGGCTTGACCGGCAGGCTTATCGATCCCTTCATGTCGCCGGCAACCTGTAGGTCGAGAAGCGCTCAGAACAGGCTCATCTGGCCACTGTCCGGTGGCGGGGTTTTCTTCGGCGGCAGTTTCGCCTGCCGGACGATATCGACGCGCGCCTGGATTTCCGGGCCGACATTGGCGACCTTGTTGACGAGATTCGAGACGGGTATCGCCTCGAACGTGTCTTCCTCGGGCGTGCGCATCAGGTCGATCACGTCACGCGGCTCCTGCGTTTTGCAGTCGAGCCAGCGTTCAAAGTCCTCGGGCGCGATCACGATCGGCATGCGGTCATGAATTGGGGCAAAGGACGGATTGGCCGCGGCCGTCAGGATTGCGCCGGTGTCGACCTCCGAACCGTCGGCCGACGACCAGGTTTCCATCAACCCGGCAAAGGCGACGATGCCGCCCCGCTTCGGCCGCACCCAATAGGCCTGCGGTCTCTCGCCGCTTTCCTTGGGCGGCCGATGCCATTCGTAGAAACCGGAGGCCGGGATCAGCACGCGCCGATGTCGCATCGCCGCCTTGAAGGAGGCTTTCTCGATCGCCGTCTCGGAACGGGCATTGATCAGCAGGGTGAAATTGGCGGGGTCCTTGACCCAGGAAGGCCATAGGCCCCAGCGCACCAGCACAGCCTGCCGGCTTGGCCGGTTGGAGCCGCGCGGCCCTTTCTCTCCTTCGACCACCACCATGATCGGCTGGGTCGGAGCAATATTATAGCGCGCGGCAAACTCTTCAAGGCTCTCGATGCCGAGCCTATCCGCCACGTCCTTCATCGCCGCTGTTAATGCAAAACGTCCACACATGGAAATGATTTGGCATTCCATGGCCTGTCCGTCAATGTTGAGACATTGATTCAGGGTGCACGCATGAACGTCGAAGCCGCCTCCTCCGCCATCCTTGTCCGCGATGGCCGCTTGTTGCTCATCCGCCGCAAGAACCCTCCGTCTTATGACATGTTCGCCTTTCCTGGCGGCCGCGCGGAGCCTGGCGAGACACCTGACATGACTGCGCTCCGGGAATTCGAGGAGGAGACCGGCATTGCCGCCCACAGCCCACGGCTCTTCGCCACCTATGATCTCGTCTCCGAAAATCCCGGCCGGCATTTCTTCCTCAGCGTCTTTCTGGTGGAGGCGGGTGCGGAGGAAATCGCCGAGGCGCGCGACGATGCGGCCGATGCCGGCTGGTACACGCCCACCGAAATCCGTAGGCTCAACGCGCCGCCCAGCGTCATCGAATGCTCCGACCGGGTCGAACTGGAATTGCTTGGCGCTTCGGGCCGGGGATGATAGACCGACAGCCATGACAGAACGCTGGTCCATCCTCATTTCGGTCACACTTGTGGCAGCGCTTATCTGCGGAACCGCAGCGCATGCGGCCAAGAAGCCGGAGAAGAAGGACGAGCCGCCCGCGGACACGCCGCAGGTCGAGGAAAAACCTGCGCCTTATGACGACCGGCTGTTGCGCATGGCGGAAATCCTTGGTTCCGTTCACTATTTGCGCAATCTCTGCAATGGCCGTGAGGACGAATGGCGGCAGATGATGGCGGAATTCCTCGCCACCGAGACCAAGAACGAGCCGCAGCGGGCGGCAAAACTGACGGCCGGCTTCAATCGCGGCTACCGCGCCTTTGCCGCGACCTATACGAAATGTACGCCGCAGGCGGTCGCCGCCGAGGAGAAGTACCGTGCCGAAGGTGCAACACTCGCCACAGAAATTACCGCGCGCTTTGGAAATTAGGGGTTTATTTACCTCTTTTCATTGCATCCCGTGTCGTTTTGAGAAAACCTTGCTATGAGTATTAACGGACCGGTAATGAATGCCTGCCCGCGAAGGAAAGATGCGATGGAAGCCAATCTCAAAGAAATCGACGAGATGATCGTCCATGAGAAGATGCAGGCGGCCTGGGAAAGCCAGACCGAAGCCTGGGCCGAAAGTCGCGCTGACGGCATCGAGCCCGAGATCATCGCAGAAGCCGCGATCTGCTTTGCGATGCAGGAGACGATTCGCCTGCACGGCGAGCAAGGCGCGGAAGCGCTGCTTGAATCGCTGCGCGAACGCATCGTTTCCGGCGAGTTTTCGCCGAACAGGACCATTCAGTAAGGATTCTTTGAAATGCCCGGCAAGGGGTTCCTGACGTCATTCCGGTATCCGGCTATGGCCGTGTTTTGTGCGTTTATGCTGGCGATCTCGCTGGCCGGCGTACGGCAGGCCTATGCTTTGACCGATCTCGATCGCCCCGGAGTGCCCCCCGTCAACAAGGACGCGACCGACAGCCAGAAGAAGGCCCCCGACGACGGCGACGACCAGGAAGACCTCGACAGCGGCAATTCGGGCATGCCGATGCCGGACCCGCTGATCAAGAAGCCGGGCAAGGACACCAAGAAAGACGACAACCAGGACAAGGCCGACGAGCCGCAGATCCCGGTCGAAATCATTCGCGACATGGACAAGCTGCCTGCACCGGTGCAGAAGCTGCGTTTTGCCATTGTCGAGGCCGCAGCTTCCGGCGACATCGAGCGCCTCAGGCCGCTGCTCGGTACCGGCCCCGATGCCACGCAGGTCGCGGTCGGCGACACGCCCGAAGACCCGATTGCGGCGCTGAAGAGCCTTTCGGGCGACAAGGAAGGCCGCGAGGTGCTCGGCATCCTGCTCGACGTCATTTCGACCGGTGCAGCGATTGTCGACAAGGGCACGCCGAACGAAACCTATGTCTGGCCCTATTTCGCCGAAAAGCCGCTCAATTCTCTGACGCCGCCGGAAATCGTCGAACTCTACCGCATCGTCACGGCCGCGGATGTCGAGGATATGAAGCAGTTCGGCAGCTATAATTTCTACCGCATCGGCATCTCGCCCGACGGCAAGTGGAAGTTCTTCGTCGCCGGCGACTGATCGAGGCTCTTGCTCTCTTCGCACGCGACGATTACCTGATGGTCAAACATCGGGATTCTATGCCATGCCTGCCGTTACCCTCGACAATCGAAGCCTGATTTCCGTCACCGGCGACGATGCCGGCGATTTCTTGCAGAACATCATCACCACCGACCTGACCGGCCTGCCGAGCGGCGAAGCCTGGCCCGGCGCGCTGCTGACGCCGCAGGGCAAGATTCTGTTCGAATTCCTGGTCGGACGCATCGAAGGCGGCTTCCTGCTGGAGACCGGAGCCGCCGAAGCCGACGCGCTGATCAAGCGGCTGATGCTCTATAGGCTCAGAGCGAAAGTCACATTGGAAAAGCATGCGGATGGTGCAGTGACCGTCGTCTGGGACCAGGATCTGCCAGATGCCGGGTTCAGGGACCTGCGTTTCGCCCGCGCCGGCGTGACGCTCGGCCGCGTCCCGGGTTTTGGCGGCAGCGATGCCGTCTCGCTCTACCGGACGCTGCGCTTCACGCACGGCATTTCCGGCGGCGGCGAGGACGGGGGGCTGACGGACTATTTCCCCCACGATCTGCTGATGGACAAGAACAGCGGCGTCGGCTTCAAAAAGGGCTGCTATATCGGCCAGGAAGTCGTCTCGCGTATGCAGCACCGCTCGACCGCCCGGCGGCGGATCGTCAGTGTCGCCGCCGATTACGGCCTTGGCGATGTCGGCACATCCGTGCTCGCCGGCAGCCGCGAGATCGGCACGCTGATCGCAGCCGAGGGAGACAAGGGTCTCGCCGTGGTGAGGATCGACAAAGCAGGAGCTGCACTGGCCGGCGGCGAGCCGATCAGCATAGGCGAACAGGCCGTGGCCTTGACACTTCCCGACTGGACCGGGCTCACCTTCCCCACCCAAGCCGACGAAGCCGCTTCATGAGCAATACGACGCCTGTTTCCGCCCGCGCCTGGCAGCGCATGCTGTCCGGCCGACGGCTCGACCTCCTGGACCCCTCGCCGCTCGACATCGAATTGTCCGACATCGCCCACGGGCTCGCCCGCGTCGCCCGCTGGAATGGCCAGACATATGGCGACCATGCCTTCTCCGTCGCTCAGCACTGCCTGATCGTCGAGCAGATCTTTCGCCTGCAGAAGCTGGATGCGACAGCGGCGGAATGCCAGATGACTCTGCTGCACGACGCGCCCGAATACGTGATCGGCGACATGATCTCGCCATTCAAGGCCGTGGTCGGCGGCGGCTATAAATCGGTGGAGAAACGGCTTGAGGCGGCAATCCATGTCCGCTTCGGCCTGCCGCCGCATCCGTCGGCGGCGCTGAAGAGTGTGATCAAGAAGGCCGACCAGATCGCAGCCTATTTCGAGGCGACGGAATTGGCGGGCTTTACCGCCGCAGAGGCACGCAAATTCTTCGGCCAACCGCGCGCGGTGACGGTGGAGATGCTGGAGATTGCGCCGATGCCGGCCACCGAGGCGCAGAAGAAATTTGCCGCGCGGTTTCATGAGATCGAGGCGTGGAGGGGCAACAAGTGAGCGCATCATTTGCGGGACCAAATCCCTAATGCCCACCATCCTAGTCTCCCCGCTCAAAACCATCGCCGAAATGGCCGTCCGCCACGGTGCGCGCGAAATGATCAGCCTGATCGCCGAGCGTCATGATTTCCACCGCCCCGGCGTCATCGATCCGGCGCGTCATCTGACGGTAGCCGTCAACGATATCGCCTTTGCCGGTCGGGACGGGCTTGTCGCACCGGAGGAAAGCCATGTCGAGGCCATCATCGCCTTCGCGCGCGGCTGGGACCAGGCTTCGCCTTTACTGGTACATTGCTGGATGGGGGTGTCGCGTTCGCCGGCGGCGGCATTGATCGCGGCCCTGGCCGTGGCGTCGCATCTCGAGGATGTCGAACTCGTTTGGAAATTGCGTGATGCCTCGCCGCAGGCAACACCGAATGCACGACTGGTGGAGATTGGTGACCGGATGCTCGGCCGCGAAGGCCGGCTCGTCGCCGCGGTCAAGGCGATCGGTCGCGGCGCCGATTACAGCGGCGACGCGCCCTTTCTCATCGGCTGGACGCTCTGAGCCTCATCTTCGTAGCGCTGCTGCAGCGTCTTGCCGTAATCCTGCATCATCATCGTCAGTTCCGCCTGGATGATGGCCAGGACGATGGCCCGGTTGAGCGTCTCGTCCTCGTCGTCGTCGACGCCATCGCAGGCCGTCAGTTCGATGACCCAGCGCAGTTCATCCGACATGCCGTCGATCCTGCGGATCATCGCCAGCCGGAGGAAATCGGAAATGATCCGGTTGCGTACGGGGCCGCCATTGCGGAACGTGCTGTGACAAAATGAATCCCAGGCGCTGATCTCGCGGCCGAGCACCAGAAATGTCATCTGCGAAAACTTCTTCTCGGCAGCGCGAAAAACCTTTTCGGCCGCGTTGCGGACCGCAATCCGCGCGAGATCGTCGGCGGCTTCCCCGCCATTGCCGACAACCTTTGCGCCATCCTTCAGGAATATTCCCGACATGCCGCCCTCGCATCTCAGAGCCAAGAATCCCATAGCGAATCCTCCTGATAGTGTTGCAGTGTTAGCCGGATGATTCCATTGTGAGAATCCATCCTTGCATGCACGTACTCCTAGCAACCTTCGCGCAAGCCGGCATTGAGGAATGTCAAATTTTTCGAGAAGGTTGTCTATGCCCTAGGGAACACCCAGAGCATGTCGCACCTATTTGGAGCCATTCTGTTGGCTGAAGCGGGTCGTCTGTTGGGCCGGCAGGCGCGCGTCGTACAAAGACGTACGGCCAAGCCGGCCGGCCCAACAGGCGGCCCGCTTCAACCAACCCTCCGGGCTGGGCGTCTTTCCGCCAGTTCCTGCGGCGATGACCTCGACGGTACATCTGTGTACCGCCGCTCGGCCATCGCCTTGGCCCTGACGCAAATCCGTCCCGGTAGAATGGCTCCAAATAGGTGCGACATGCTCTAGGCCGTCAGGACGGCATCAGAGATGTTTTCATCGAAATCGCCGCAGATATCTCACCGGTTGCGGTTTGATGCAGCATCCGCCCGTGCTCCAGCGCGAGCAACTTGATCTCCGCCTGGACCAGCGTGAGAACGGCTTCGCGGTCAAGCACTGTGCGCTCATCGATCTCTTCCATGCGGCACGCCGATATTTCGATCAGCCGACGGTTCTCTTCCGGCAGCGATTCAACGCGCTTTATCAGCGACACGCGGATGAAATCCGAAACGAACTTATCGCGGAAAGCCGTATTGCCCTTGTAGAGACCGTAGCAATAGTAATCCCAAGCGCTGACCTCGCGCTCCTGGACCTTGATGATGAGTTTCGAGAATTTCTTGCGCGCGCCTTTGAACACTTTCAGCGCCAGGCTCTTCACCGCGTTGCGAGCATAGTCTTCAACCAAACCGCGGTAGACGCAGGCGACAAACTCCGCATTCCTTAGCACCAAGGCTGATACGTTTTCACCCATCTGCACGTCTTCGAATCCCATTGGCACAATGTGTCAGTTTTTTGACGTGGCCGCCAGTATCAGAAATCACCCCTGCACAGCTATGTGGTACGCAATCTTCGCACAGGTTGCATTTGACGAATGGCAGTTCCTGAGGCGGGGCGATATCGGAACCATTGAGCAGGCTTCGGGTTTTTCCCACAGCAGTCGAAAGGGAGATCCATCATGAGCAGCATCGAACGCGCCAAGACCGATCCGATTTCACAACTCTGGGACGAATTTGACAACGCACATGTCGTCATGCTCGGCAGCCCCGACCATGCCCAACACATGCAGCCCATGGCACCGCAGAGCGCACGCGAGGAAAGGGCCATCTGGTTCTATACGCGCATCACGTCGGATATCGCCAGGGCGGCCGCCAATGGTGGCATGGTGCATATGTGCATGGTCAAAGACGACTACCAGGCGTGCCTCGACGGCAATCTCACCGCCACTTATTCTCGCGATCATATCGAGCGCTATTGGTCCTCGCTCGTCGAAGCTTGGTATCCGGGCGGGAAGGACGACGCGGAACTGACCATGCTATGCTTCAAACCGCGCAGTGCGCAGATTTGGGCCAGCACTGGCTCGAAGCTGATCCTCGGCTGGGAGATCGCCAAGGCGATCACCGGCGGCCATGAACCGGATGTCGGCCACACGGCGAGAATAACCTTCTGATCCTGCCAATTTCTGGCAGCGTGCTGCGCTATCCTCGGAACATTCCAAATTGCCGGGGATACGCCATGACCAGATTGCTTGCTCTGCTGACACCGAACTATGCCGACTGGGAATTCGGCATGGTTGCCGCGGCCGCGCGCGGCTATTGCGAAATCGATGTGCTGACCGCGTCTCCCGATGGCGGCTGGGTGGAATCGATGGGCGGCCTGAAGGCTGTCCCCGACATGGCATTCAACGATATCGATCTCGGCCGCTTCCGCGCCGTGCTGGTCATCGGCGGGGCGATCTGGGAGACCGAGGAGGCGCCCGATATCAGCGAACTCCTGCGCGCCGCCAACTGGGACCAGCGCCTGATCGGCGCGATCTGCGGCGGCACGCGCGCGCTGGCCGCCGCCGGCCTGCTCGATCGCGTCCAGCACACCAGCAATTCCGCCGACTATCTCGCCGGCGTTCCCAGCTATCGCGGCAAGGATTTCTATCGCGACACCCCGACTGCGCTCAGGGCCGGCAATATCATAACCGCGCCGGGCACGGCGCCGGTCAGCTTCATGAAGACGATCATGGAAGCCTTCGGTCGCGGCGGCGCGAATCTCGACTTCTATGCGGGGCTGTTCGGGGCGGAGCATATGGCGCTTGGCAAGCGGGCGGCGTGAGGGCAGCGCCCCAAGGGGTAGAACTCAGGAATTAGATGTGAGCATATCGCA
The DNA here is from genome assembly GCF_056403555.1 of Rhizobium sp. P2_G2. Lineage (NCBI taxonomy): Bacteria > Pseudomonadati > Pseudomonadota > Alphaproteobacteria > Hyphomicrobiales > Rhizobiaceae > Rhizobium > Rhizobium sp. P2_G2. Next base: position 3,179 of record NZ_JBFUFF010000047.1, on the reverse strand, counting down.
CCTGTTTGGAGCTATTCTGTCGGCTCAAACGGGTCGCCCCTTGGGCTGGCTGGGGCGCGAATGCTCCTCACACATCCTTGCTGTGCGCAGAAACTCGCGACAGCGGAATTGGCCGGAAAATGCTCGCGTCCACAAGGCAGTCAGATCCGCTTGAGCGATGTCGGTTGCGCGGCTGTCAGAAGGCCAGTGTCGGCAGGATACGCGACCCAAAATCAATCGACGCGGGCACGTCTTCTCAGTTCGTCACGGAATATCGTGCGCACGTCAGCCAAGCTTGATTTTCCAAGCAACTTCACGAATCTCGCCACAGTTGCTGCAGGAACGTTCGCATGTGCTGCAACTTTCACGGCAGGCTCAAAGGCTAGCAATTCCGGACGGGCAAGGCAGGCCGCCGCAAGTTTTCTTACCTGCGGCGGGAATGTCAGTTCACGCCTGAGGATGCGCTCCCGGAGATCGCGGAAAGCCATTTCTCCCATTGCGCTATCATCCGACATTGACATAGCGCGTCTCGCTTGGCCGGCTTAGAGGATGCTGGCCAGCTTGACCGCCTCGCCGGACTTTGCCGACCGCGTTGCGGCCTCGGCAACCGCGAGCGCGCTGACACCATCGTCGAGCGTGACCGGCAAAGCAGATCCAGCGTTGACCGCGTCGACAAAAGCCGCCCACTCCGCCGAATAGGCGCGCATATAGCGTTCGAGGAAGAAGAATTCCGGCTTGGCGCCAACCACGCCGGCCTTCGTGCTTTTCGAAACAGTGTTTTCCAGAACGTTGCCTGCTGACAGCAATCCTTCCGAGCCGAGCAGTTCCACGCGCTGGTCGTAGCCATAGACGGCGCGGCGGCTGTTCTTGATCACTGCGATACGTCCATCGGCGAAATGGAGCGTGACGACGGCCGTATCGACATCGCCTGCAGCGCCAATTTCCGGGTCAACGATCGAGCTGCCGACCGCCATCACCTTTTCCGGCAGGCCGCCCATGATCCAGAGGGCCATGTCGAAATCGTGGATCATCATGTCGCGGAAGAGACCACCCGAGACCTTGACATAGGAAACCGGCGGCGGCGCCGGATCGAACGAGGTTACCGACAAGAGTTCGCTCTTGCCTATCTCGCCACGGTCCACAGCCGCTTTCAGCGCTGCGAAGTTCGGGTCGAAGCGGCGGTTGAAACCGATCATGACGGGACGGCCGGTGGCCGCCGCAGCCTTCTGGCATGCGCGTGCCCGTTCGAGGCTCAGATCCACAGGCTTTTCGCACAGCACGGCCTTGCCGGCTTTCGTTGCTGCCTCGATCAGATCGGAATGGGTGTCGGTCGAGGTGGCGATGAGCACGGCATCAATCGAAGCATCATTGATCACCTGATCGGTCGTTGCCGGCTGCGCACCATATTGACCAGCGAGTTTCTGCGCCGCTTCCATATTGACGTCCGACACAGCCACCAACTGGCTGCCGGAATGGGAAGAGATCGCCTTGGCGTGCACGTTGCCGATGCGGCCGGCGCCGAGAAGACCAACTTTAAGCATATTCGTTCCTTTCTGACGGCCGAAGAATTTCGGCCCCTGCTATGGATGATTGAGCGATTGCCCTTACGCCTTGATGCGTGCTGTGAACGTTTCGAATTCGGCATCGGTAATCGGCACCGCATGCTGTAGTGCCGGATAGGCTCCCGTGTTCACATCGGCGATGAATTCCTTGAACGCGGCGACCCGCTCCTGCTGAAGCCGTTCGAGTTCCTTGGCAAAATTGCGGTAGGTCTTGGCGTGGCGTGGCTTGTGACCTGCCGTGTAGCCGAGCACGTCCTCGGCAAACAGATATTGGGCATCTGCGCCTGGGCCAGCGCCCATGCCGAGCATGATCATAGACGTGTTCTTCGAAATCATTTCGCCGACGCGGTCGGGCACGACTTCGAGCTCCGCACCGAAGCAACCAATGGCTTCGAGTTGCTTGACCTGCTTCCAGAGCCGGATGGCTTCATCCGCGGTTTTGCCGACGGCGCGGAAGCCGGTCCAGGTGATGTAGGAAGGGATGAGGCCGACATGCGCGACAATCGGAATGTGGTTGTCGCAAAGGGTTTTCTGGATGTCGTAGGCGGCAGCACAATAGAAGCAGTCGCCTCCCATGGCGGCAAAGTGGAAGGCGGCACGCAAATAGTCTTCGGCTGTCGCCAGAGGGCGGCCCTGAAAGCTTCCCCAGCCACCATAGGGAAGACCGACCTGAACGAAGCATCGCCCGGCCGCCTCGCGCATCTCCGGGCTGAAGAAGCGGCCTTCGATGGAGAGCATGTGGATGCCGGCGGCATCGGCCGCGGCAGCTTCCTCCAACGTCGTGACATAGAGCATGGAGAGCTTCTCACCTCGCGCTTTCATAACGCGGATGTCGGCGACAGTGGGGCGAGTGTTCTTGCTAACCATGGGCTTACACCGAAAAAGCGTTGCTGAAGGCTTCGAGTGCGGCCTCGGGATTGCCAGAGGCAAAGGCTTCCATGCCGACCGGTCCGGAATAACCCATAGCCTTCAGTGCTTTGGCGATGCCATGCCAGTTCACCTCGCCTGTTCCGGGCTCACAGCGGCCGGGCACATCGGCGACCTGGATTTCGCCGATCCATGGAAGCGATTTGCGGCAGAGTTCGATCAGATTCCCCTCACCGATCTGGGCATGGTAGAGATCGAGGTTGAGGCGCAGGCGCGGATGATCCACGCCGGAGACCAGCGCCAATGTATCTTCGGCGCGGCCGAAAGGCACGCCTGGATGGTCGACGGGAAGGTTGAGGTTTTCGAGCGTGAAGATCACGCCTTCCTCCTCGGCCATTTCCACGATCCGAAACAGCGTGTCACGTGCTTTCAGCCACATCGCACCCGTTATGACTTCGATCGGCTGGATGGGCAGACCGCCCTCCCCGAGCCCGGTGCCATGCAGGTTGAGACGCTGCACACCTAGTACCTCTGCACAGAGATTATGACTCTTTGGCGATTGGGTTTGGGTATGCTTTGGCAAGTTTGGCGCGGGCTTGCTCGGTTGAGAACATCCATTTGATGCGGGCTCCACTTTGATTGCGTCGGTGTTCCCAAGCGGCGACTTCGGCGATGAGGCGATCGTGGCTTTCGATGCGGCGGTTAAGACATTGGCCGCGCAACACGCCGATTTCGATCTCGACCATGTTGAGCCAACTGGCATGCTTGGGC
>NZ_JBFUFF010000046.1:0-48738 GCF_056403555.1 Rhizobium sp. P2_G2 | reverse complement strand
TCTGGCGCATGCCGGCAAGAGCGGCCGGCGGGTCGTTTCCGCCTTCATTGCCACGGCCTTTGCACAAGACACGCCGGAAGCTGCCAGCACCCAATGGCGCAGTGTTGCCGACCAGATCAGGCCGAAAGTCCCAAAGCTCGCAAACCTCATGGACAGCGCTGAGGAAGACGTGCTCGCCTACATGACCTTTCCCCGGCAGCACTGGACAAAGTTGCATTCGACAAATCCCATCGAGCGCCTCAACGGCGAGATCAAGCGCCGCACAGACGTCGTCGGCATCTTTCCCAACGATGAAGCCATCGTCAGGCTCGTGGGGGCATTGCTGCTCGAACAGAACGACGAGTGGGCCGTTCAGCGATCCCGTTACATGACCCTTGAGACCATCGCACAAATGAGCGATGATCCGTTAATCAGCCTGCCCGCTGCGGCTCGCTGACCCATTCCCGGCTCAGCCGGAAAGCACGGCGATCACAAAGCCGAGCTACACCACTCCCAGAGACGCGATCTGCCGAGTGAATTTCGTATGCTTGGAACGGCGTAAACGATACCTTCTTTCAACAACAAAGCAGCGCCTGACATTTTCCTCTCTTAAGTCGCTAGATGCCAATGCTGTACGTCGGCAAGAAATTCTTTCCATTCGTTTGTAGAGGTAAAAGCACGTCGTGGCACGATGAGCGCACTGCCGTTTTTTACTTGGATCGTGATAGTGTTGCCTGACTCACGAACCGAGTGCACTTCCGACCATAATCGCGCTCCCGAGATTTTCCCTATATGTGTCGCGTAACCATCGGGACCGATTTTAAGGATACGCTCCTGACTTTTGAACCTAAGTTGTGGCCAAGCTGCGGAAAGAATAACGAAAATGGGCAACATCAGCGACAGAGTAAGAACGTTTTTGAACGTTGTATCAAGCGAGAACAGCTCTACTACGAAAAACAATATTAGTGCCGTCGTAATCACATGAATAAACCAGAGTTGTTTCCGCCAAAGCCTCCAATACCATCGCCACACCTCAAGCCGTGAAGAATGGTAACGAAGAGAATAGAGTGACGTTGATTCGATTTTGTTCAAATCCGCTTTGCTTGGCAATCCGCATCCTCGCTTAGGCCGTCAAAGATACCTTTAACGCAAATACATCCGGTATGAAGCTATCTAAAAAACACCACAATTGTCCAACGCCATGCAAGCATGAAACATGTGACCACAATCTTTTCCATTGCCATCTTTGGCTTGCTATCGGCCACCGCCGCTCATGCAGCCGAACCAAAACCAGAATGTTCCGGGCGGCTCTATCCGGCAAAGCCAGAGCTGGCTCGGTTTGTCTGAACAGTTCGGAGCATTTTCCTAAGTGGATTTCCGCCTCGATTATGCCGCTGCCGCGATTGGCATCAGCGTGTTGAAGTAAGCCTGATCCGGTGTTTGCCGGTCAAGCGATGAATGTGGGCGTCGGGTATTGTACAACACGACGACAGAACACCCACGGGACCGAGGTTCGCGAACTTTTGTATCCGTGGCATCCTTGGTCTGGGTGGCTCGTTTACGTCCATGAGGCGCTGTCCAAAGGGTCGGATATTTTCCGCTGCAGCATTTCGGGTTCTTCTTCTGATCGTCTTCTTGAAGTCCCGGCCTGGATGTTCGACCGATCTATGAGTGGCTACTGGCGCAGCCTGCCGGTCCCACACGTCGACCTTGCCAGCCTGCATGCTTTATCAAGATTGCTGGAAGACGCTGATACCTCATCGCAATCTGCAGGGATGGGCGCAGCATCGGTTTCTCACGAAACGAGTCGGAGAGATGTCCATGCCCCGCCAATCCATGACATATCAGTTCGATCTGTTCTCGATCCCGCAACGGGGGAAGACAGCAGGGACGCCGCAATGGCAGGAGTTGCCGGAGGAGACCCGCCAAGCGCTGACGGCGCTCATCGTGCGGCTGTTCGTCGATCACGCAAACTGCGCGCGCGCCTCCCAGCAGAAGGAGGCCGGTCATGATGCATGAGAAGATCGGGCCGCACCATCTTGAGCGGAAGGCTATCCTCTATGTTCGGCAGTCTTCAGCTCATCAGGTCCTGCACAATCGCGAAAGCAGCGTCCTGCAATATGCCATGCGCGATCGGCTGGTAGCGCTTGGATGGTCGCATATTGAGACCGTAGATGAGGACCTCGGTCGCTCGGCTGCCGGCGGCGTTACCCGAGCCGGCTTTGACCGGATGGTGGCAGAAGTCTGTCTTGGCAAGGTTGGCGCCGTGGCCGCGCGCGAGGTCTCGCGTTTCGCCCGCAATAGTCGTGATTGGCAGCAACTCATCGAGATGTGCCGCGTTGTCGATACCGTGCTGATCGACCAGGAAGCCGTCTATGCGCCGCGTCAGAGCAATGACCGTCTGCTTTTGGGTCTAAAGGGCAGCCTCAATGAGTATGAGCTTGATCTCTTGCGTCAGCGTTCCCTTTCCGCTCGCTATGAGAAGGCTCGCCGCGGTGAGCTCGTCGTCGCTGTTCCGGTCGGCTTTGTAAAAGCCGGGGACAGGATCGAGAAGGACCCCGACCGACGTATCCAGGAGGCGGTTGTACTCGTCTTCAAAAAAGTTGCCGAACTCGGTAGTGCCCGGCAGGCCTTGCTATGGTTCCTTGAGCAAGGCCTGGACCTGCCGGTCAAGTACGCCAACGGCGACGTTATCTGGCGCAGGCCAAATTATGCGACCATCCACCGGATGATTGCGAACCCGATCTACGGTGGCACCTACGCTTATGGTAAGAGTCGCTCCGTGCCCAGATACGATGGCCAGTCTGGAATTCGACGCAAAACGCGTGATGAATGGCTGGCTCTGATCCCGGATGCACATGAAGGTTACATCAGTTGGGAACGGGCGGAGGAGATCCGCAAGATGATCAGCGATAATGTGCCGGCCAGCCGCCATCACGGAGCGCCGAAGCACGGCGACGCTCTGCTTGCCGGCCTTTTCCGTTGTAAGAGGTGCGGTCGGAAGCTGACAGTCCGGTACACCGGAAACAAGCATAACATTCCGCGCTATTCCTGTTGGCGTGGTCTGCTCGACAATGGCGAGCCCCGCTGCATTGCATTTGGTGGGCTGCGGGTCGATGACGCGATTGAAGAGGCGCTGCTCGGCGTGGTCGAACCGGGAGCCATTGCCGCCGCCGTCGAAGCGGAACGCAATGTGGCCAGCCAACGCGACCAGGTTCACGACGCACTGCTGCGGGATCTGGAGGCAGCGCGCTATACCGCCGACCGGGCATTCCGGCAATACGACGCGGCTGATCCGGAGAACAGGTTGGTGACGTCGGAGCTGGAAGAACGCTGGAACAAGGCCCTCTCTCGTGTTGGCGAGATCGAGGACAGGATTGCCAAACACCAGGCATCAACGCCGCAGCCAATTCCCATTTCCGCATCCCAGATAGCGGCACTTGCCGGGAACCTTCGCGCCGTCTGGACAGCGCCGTCAACCGATGCGAGGCTGAAGAAGCGCATCGTTCGCACGCTCATTCATGAAGTGGTCGCCGATCTCGATGATGGAACGTCTGAGATCGTTCTGATCATTCATTGGGTTGGTGGTGTCCACACAGAACTGCGCCTGCCAAAGCGGCGGCGGGGGCAACGAAACGCGACCGCGGACGACATCGTGGAAGCTGTGAGGCAATTCGTTCTTATTGCCAATGACGACGTGATTGCTGGCGTCCTCAATCGCAATGGGCTGGCGACCGGCAATGGCAATCGATGGACACGGGAACGGGTCACCGCGCTAAGATCATATCGCAAGATTCCGGTCTTCCGTCCCCAACCCGACGGGCTCGAGCCGTGGCTTAATTTGGGAGGAGCGGCGAAGTTGCTCGGGATCACGCCAAAGACGCTGCGTATGGCGGCTGAGGCCGGAGAGATTGAGGCCACTCACCCGCTGCCCGATGGCCCATGGATCTTCAGCCGTTCAAAACTCGCAACACCGCAAGCACATCAAATCCTCCAGCGCGCCCGGCAGAATCCGAGACACCCCGCAGGATCGTGTCCAGATCAAGAAAGCCTATTCCCTTCAATAACATAGAAAGATGGGCGTGATGAAACAGGATTGTAGAAGGTCAAGTATCGGCCAATGCCCGCCCTGGCCTCCGGCACGCTTTCGTAGGCATGCAGATAAACCTCTTCGTATTTGATCGACCGCCAGAGCCGCTCGACAAAGACGTTGTCCCGCCATGCGCCCCTGCCATCCATCGAGATTTCGATCTCGGCCTTCTTCAGCACCGCCGTGAAGTCGATGGATGTGAACTGGCTACCCTGATCGGTGTTGAAGATATCAGGCTTGCCGTATCGCGCCAGCGCCTCCTCGACGGCCGCGATGCAGAAAGCCGTCTCCAGCGTGATCGACAGCCGCCACGCGAGAACCCTGCGGCTGAACCAGTCGATGACGGCACAGAGATAGACGAAGCCGCGTGCCATCGGAATGTAGGTGATGTCCATCGCCCAGACCTGGTTGGGCCGGGTGACGGCTATCTTGCGCAGCAGATAGGGGTATATCTTGTGTCCTAGCGCAGGTTTCGAGGTGTTGGGCCGGCGGTAGATCGCCTCGATGCCCATCTTCTTCATCAGCGTGGCGACGTGCAAGCGCCCGGTTTGCAGCCCTTCTGCCTTCAAAAGCCCTTGCAACATCCGACTTCCGGCAAACGGGTAATCGAGGTGCAGTTCGTCAATCCGCCGCATCAGGGCCAGATCGCCGTCCGACACAGGACGCGGCGAATAATAGACGCTGCCTCGGCTGAAGCCGAGAAGCTTCGCCTGACGCACGACGGATAGCTTGTGCGAGCGGTCGATCATTTCTTTCCGCCCAGCAATCCCGCCTTGCCGAGCGCACCGGACAAAAAATCGTTCTCCAGTGTCAGTTCCCCGATCTTGGCGTGCAATGTTTTGACATCGACTGTGGGGGCCGCCGGCTCCGCTTTCYCATCACCGAAAACGCCCGTCGCTCCCTCAAGGAGCTGGTCTTTCCATTGCTTGATCTGATTAGCGTGCACATCGAACTGCTGGGATAATTCCACCAGCGTCTGTTCGCCCCTGATGGCGGCAAGCGCCACCTTCGCCTTGAAAGCCGGACTGTGATTCCGGCGCGGTCGTCTCGACATGCTCTCTCCTGTTTCCGGCATTTAAGCCAAAGTCAGGCAGAAATTCCACTTATACCCGCTGCGCAGTTTTCCCGAGCCACCTCTCAATTCGAATGTACGGAATACTCGCATCGAGAAATATATCTGTTGACGCAAGAAGTGCCACTTCTTTTGGACCGCATCCGGTGTGTTTTGCGATGATCATCATTGCCTTAAGTTCATCGTTAACCTGACTGTCGGCCAATGTAGCATCGATCGTTTTTATATCGGCTTCAAGAAACGATAACCGCTTTTCAACTTCTTCGTTTTTCAATGCTTTGATCGCAAAAGGGTTTTCAAGTTCTGGATAGAGGTTTTCTCTAACGGGTTCGAAAGTCTTCCTTAGATGCATTACCTTCTTATTTGCGGTCGCGGCTGTTATTTTTCCGGAAATAACGTCGCTGATTAGCTTGTCTCTAAAGCCGAGAACAACCTTTTTCTTAAGTTTTAATATGTCAACATCGCCAGCGAATTCCTTAAATTCCTTGATCGCAAGTTTTATCGGCGCTAGAAACTTCTTCTTTTCGCGGTTGGTCTTCTTGCGCAATCGATCCCGTTCAATACGTTGATACTCTTCAAAAACCTCATCAATTGTGAACGTTGAATTGACAGTTTGCGCCAATGCCGCAAGCGCGGCATCGCGTTTAGGAACTCTCGAAAAGATATCCAAATTTTGAGCGGTGATCTGGATCAGTTCCGCGATCGCCATATGTTCAACCTTATCCGGAATCTGGAGAAATCCAAGATTTTGCGCGACTTCCCGAACCTTTAAGATTAACAGAATCGCCAATCGATTCCGCAAGTATTTGATTCTATTAGTGTAATTTGAAAATAGTGGCGGACAGAGAGGGATTCGAACCCTCGGTACGCTTTCACGTACACACGCGTTCCAGGCGTGCGCCTTCAACCACTCGGCCACCTGTCCAGGAGATTCTGGCTGTTTCAAAAAGTCGAGGACTAACCCCGTCTTGTCGTTCGGCCTGCATCCGGGCGCGGATATATACCGAGGACCGCGCCGGGATCAACCCTCCGTGACAGATTTTTGATGGTGTTTTTGCGCTGGTCGCAACGATGCCATTGAATTGATGCCGCCAGATGCTACCTTTGCCTCTACAAGGGCCGATGGCGCGGCGGCATTCCGTTCGTCGTTTCCGTCGGTCGCAAGATAGCCCCGTAGGCCAAGCCTGCGAGAAGGCCGTCGCCGGGAGGAATGGAATGCGTTTCGTGCTGCGTTTCCTGAGCCTGCTCAGCCTCGCCGCCGCGGTCATCGCCGGCGTGGTCGATTCGATCCAGTCGGTGGCCGGAGAGACGGCGGCGTTCACGCCGTTCGGCGCGGCATTGTTCAGCATCAACCCTCAGATTCTGGCGACGGCCGAGACCTATTTCCGGGCGCATGTCTCGGCCTATGTCTGGGATACCGTGGTCGAATGGCTGTTGCTGCAGCCGGCTTTTGCCGTGTTTCTCTCCCTGTCGCTGATCCTTTATCTCATCGCCTATAAGCGCGAGCCGGCGGGCAGCCTAGCGCCACGGCTGCGCTGAGAAGCCGGCAAAGCCGCTGAATTTGCGTGAGAATTGGCGACAACCGGTTTTTTTTACCAATTGAAAAATATTTGGTGAATTTTTCCCGTAGCCGTGCAAGGATGCCGCCATCCTGTCTCAAGAGGAATGAGGCGGGTGTCGAGTTGCGAGCCGCATTCGAGGGGTCTCTGCCAACCCGCAAAACTGTCTGACAAAAACAGGGCTATAAAAAATGAAAAAAGTTTTTCTGACACTCATGGCGACCGCGTCCATGACCGCTTCCGCATGGGCTGCCGATGTCAAGCCGGCAATCATCTTCGACCTCGGCGGCAAGTTCGACAAGTCGTTCAACGAAGCGGCCTTCAACGGCGCCGAGAAGTTCAAGAAAGAAACCGGTATCAAATATCGCGATTTCGAAATCGCCAATGAGGCGCAGCGCGAGCAGGCGCTCCGCAAGTTCGCCAAGGACGGCAACAACCCGATCGTCGTGGTCGGCTTCTCCTGGGCAGCGGCGCTGGAAAAGATCGCGCCCAAGTACAAGAAGACCAATTTCGCTATCATCGACATGGTCGTGACCGGCCAGCCGAACGTCAAGTCAATCGTCTTCAAGGAACAGGAAGGCTCCTATCTCGCCGGCGTCATGGCCGCGATCGCTGCCAAGTCGCATAAAGTCGGCTTCGTCGGCGGCATGGATATCCCGCTGATCCACAAATTCGCCTGCGGCTATGTCGGTGGCGTCAAGTCGATCGACAAGAATGCGGAAGTCCTGCAGGCCTATACGGGTTCCGATCCGAGCGCCTGGAACGACCCGGTCAAGGGTGGCGAAATCACCAAGTCGCAGATCGCCCAGGGCGCTGATGTCGTCTATCATGCGGCCGGCGGCACCGGCGTCGGCGTGCTTCAGGCGGCTGCTGAAGCCGGCAAGCTCGGCATCGGCGTCGATTCCGACCAGAACTACCTGCAGCCCGGCAAGGTCCTGACCTCGATGATGAAGCGTGTCGACGTCGCCGTCTACAATGTCTTCGAAGATTCGAAGGCCGGCAAGTTCAAGGCCGACATCCAAAATCTCGGTCTCAAGGAACTTGGCGTCGATGTCGCCATGGATGAGTATAACAAGCCGCTCGTGACCCCCGATATGGCCAAGGCCGTGGAAAAGGCCCGCGCCGACATCATCTCGGGCGCCGTCACGGTGCACGACTATATGTCGGACGAGAAGTGCCCCTATTAAGATCATAGGATGAGAACGCCCGCTTCCCCGGAAGCGGGCGTTTCCTGTCCGGGGATGGGGCGGAAGATTTGAACCTGAGATCGCGGAATCAGTAATGCGGCGGCCGGGCGACCGGTGGCGCCTCGAGCGTTGCATCCTCGAGCGCGCGGAACTGCTCAACCAGCCGGTCGAGCTTCACCTGCATCTGGTCGATGGTCTTCCATTGCGTGGCGATCTCGGACGACATTTCCTCGATCGTCAGGCTCTGATGGGCAATGGTCTCTTCGAGACGCGTGATGCGGTCGCGAAGCGCTGTCTCATCGGCGGCCATCAGGCATCTCCCTTCCCTGGCAAAACGAAAAAGGCGCTGGACAAGAGGTCCGGAACCTTCAACATTGATTCTTCATGCGTCGCGCCTTTCGACATCGGGTCCGGGCCGGCCGCCTACGATATGGGCCGTCATGAGCGAACTTGCAATTGAACTCAAGGGCATCGACAAGAGTTTCGGTCCCGTTCACGCCAACAGGAATATCGACCTCAGGGTCCGCAAGGGCACGATCCACGGCATTATCGGCGAAAACGGCGCCGGCAAATCGACGTTGATGTCGATCCTCTATGGCTTCTATCAGGCCGATCGCGGCGAGATCGAGGTTGACGGCAGGAAGGTCGACATCCACACGCCAAGCGCCGCGATCCGGGCCGGCATCGGCATGGTGCACCAGCACTTCATGCTGGTCGAGAATTTCACGGTGCTTGAGAATGTCATGCTCGGCGCCGAGGACAGCGCGGTGCTCAACAAGGGCATCGCCAAGGCGCGGCGAGAATTGAAGCGGCTTGAAGACGAATATGAGATGGAGGTCAATCCGGACGCCGTCATCCAGGAATTGCCTGTTGGCATCCAGCAGCGCGTCGAAATCCTCAAAGCGCTGTTCCGCGGCGCCGATATCCTGATCCTCGACGAGCCGACCGGCGTGCTCACCCCGGCGGAAGCCGACCATCTGTTCCGCATCCTCCGGCAGCTCAAGGAACAGGGCAAGACGGTGATCCTCATCACCCACAAGCTGCGCGAGATCATGGCGATCACCGACGAGGTCTCCGTCATGCGCCGCGGCGAGATGGTAGCGACGCGCACGACCAGCGAGACCTCGCCCGGCGAGCTTGCCGAACTGATGGTCGGCCGGCGCGTGCTGCTCCGGGTCGAGAAAGGCGAGGCCAATCCGGCCGGCGTGCAGCTCTCCGTCCGCAACCTGACGATCAAGGATTCTCGCGGCGTCACCATGGTCGACGACGTTTCCTTCGATGTCCGGGCCGGCGAGATCGTCGGCATTGCCGGCGTCGCCGGCAACGGCCAGTCGGAACTGCTCGAGACCATTGCCGGGATGCGCCGCGCCGAGAGGGGTGCGGTCCAGCTCAAGGGCCAGGCCGTCGACGTCACCGGCCATCGTGATCCGGCGGGCTTGCGCAAACGTGGGCTCGCACATGTGCCGGAGGACCGCCACCATGTCGGCCTGGTGCTGAAATTCGAGGAGAGCGAAAACCACATCCTCGGCTATCACAATGACGAGCGCTATGGCCGCGGCGCGTTCCTCAACGTCAATGCGGTGCGCGCCGATGCCCAGCAGAAGATGGAGCAATATGATATCCGGCCGCCCAATCCGCGGCTGAAGACGGCCAATTTCTCCGGCGGCAACCAGCAGAAGATCGTGCTCGCGCGCGAGATGGAACGAGACCCGGACGTTCTCATCATCGGCCAGCCGACGCGCGGCGTCGATGTCGGCGCCATCGAATTCATTCATAGGCGCATCATCCAGATGCGCGATGCCGGCAAGGCGATCCTGCTCGTCTCGGTCGAGCTCGACGAGATCCGCTCGCTGTCGGACCGGGTCCTGGTCATGTTTGCCGGCAAGATCGTCGGCGAGCGCTCGCCGGATACGCCGGAAGGGGAAATCGGCCTGCTGATGGCCGGTGTCGAAGGAAAGATGGAGGCAGCCGAATGAGTGCGCCCTTTGCCAAGCTGCCGAACTGGGCGGAATATGGGCTTATCCCGCTCGTCAATCTCGTGGTCGCTTTTGCCATAGCCGGGCTCGTCGTCCTGTTTGCCGGCGAAAATCCGCTCGAGGCGGCCTATCTCATGGTGTCCGGCGCCTTCGGCTCCGGCGAGGGCATCGGCTACACCTTGTTCTATGCCACCAATTTCATTTTCGCCGGCCTCGCCATGTCGCTCGCGGCCTATGGGGCGCTGTTCAATATCGGCGTCGAAGGCCAGGCCTATCTCGGCGGTGTCGGCGTCGCGGTGGTCTGTCTGATGTTCGACCATACGCTGCCCTGGTACATGGTGTTTCCGATGGCGATCGTCGGCAGCATCATCACCGGCGCGCTCTGGGCGCTGATCCCGGCCTGGCTGCAGGCCTATCGCGGCTCGCACATCGTCATCACCACGATCATGTTCAACTATATCGCCAACAACCTGATGCTCTGGCTGCTGATCAATGTGTTCAAGCCGGCGGGCGACATGGCGGCAGAGTCGCGCACCTTCGAAGCGGGCGGGCAATTGCCGCGGCTCGACTGGCTGCTGGCGATCTTCGGGCTCGACAACGGCAATTCGCCGCTCAATGTCGCCTTCCTCTTGGCGCTGGTCGCTGCCCTGTTCTTCTGGGTGGTGATGTGGCGCTCGAAGCTCGGCTATGAGATCCGCACCTTCGGTCAGTCGGCAGGTGCTGCGCGCTATGCCGGCATTTCGGAAAAGCGCATCACCATTATCACGCTTCTGATCTCGGGCGGGCTGGCCGGCATGCTATCGATCAATTCGATCATGGGCGACCAGTTCCGGATCGAGCAGGATTTCGTCGGCGGCGCCGGCTTCGTCGGCATCGCCGTGGCGCTGATGGGCCGCTCGCATCCGGTTGGCATCGTGCTCGCCTCGATCCTGTTCGGCATGCTCTATCAGGGCGGCGCCGAGATTTCTTTCGAGATGCCCAATATTTCGCGCGACATGATCGTCGTCATCCAGGGTCTCGTCATCCTGTTCGCCGGCGCGCTGGAGCACATGTTCCGGCCGGCGATCGTTTCGCTTCTGGTGCGAAGGCCTAGGGTCGAAGCACCGGCCATCAAAGCTGCGGGAGGCTGACCATGGATTGGGACCTGATCATTTCGATCCTGCAATCGACGATCCGCACCTCGGTGCCGCTGATCTTGACGGCTTTGGCTGGCCTCTATGCCGAGCGCTCCGGCGTCGTCGATATCGGCCTTGAGGGCAAGCTGCTGGCCTCGGCATTCTGCGGCGCGTCCGCCGCGGCGGTCACGGGCTCGGCGCCGCTCGGGCTGGTCGCGGCAATCGCCACGGGAATGTTCTTTTCGGCCGTGCACGGCTATGCCTCGATTTCCCAGCGCGGCGACCAGGTCGTTTCCGGTACGGCGATCAACTTTATCGCCCTGGGCGCAACCGTGATCATCGGCCAGGCCTGGTTCAACATGGCCGGACGAACGCCGTCGCTTCCGCCCAGCGCGAAGTTCAGTGCCGACTGGGGCCTGCCGTTCGCAAGTTCCATCGCGCATGTCCCGGTTTTGGGAGATATCTATTCGAGGCTGTTGTCGGGACATTACTGGCTGACCTATTTTGCCTATGCGATGGTACCGATCACATGGTGGGTCCTCTACCGCACCCGCTTCGGCCTGCGGCTTCGCGCCGTCGGCGAGAATCCCGGCGCGGTGGATACCGCGGGCATATCGGTCGTGCGCCTGCGCTATATGGCCGTGCTGCTGGGCGGCGTGCTCGTCGGGCTGGCGGGCGCGTTCCTGTCGATGGCCCTGAGCGAGGGCTTCACCAAAGGCATGTCGGCCGGCAAGGGCTTTATCGCGCTCGCAGCCTTGGTTTTTGCCAACTGGAAACCGAAGAACATCCTGTTCACCTGCCTGCTGTTCGGCTTCCTCGATGCGCTGTCGATCGCCATGCAGGGCAAGCAGATCCCGCTGATCGGCACCATTCCGGTGCAGCTCTGGCAGGCGCTGCCCTATATCCTGACCGTCGTGCTGCTCGCCGGCTTCATCGGCAAGGCCATTCCGCCGAAAGCCTCCGGCACGCCCTATGTGAAGGAACGCTGACCTATGTCGCATGACCTGTTCGAAGCGGCCCGCGAGGCCATGGCGCGCTGCTATGCGCCCTATTCAAAATTCCCCGTCGGCGCGGCCATCCGCGCCGAGGATGGCAAGGTCTACAAGGGCGCCAATATCGAGAACCTTGCTTTCCCGCAGGGTTGGTGCGCCGAATGCACGGCCATCGGCGCGATGATCATGGGCGGCGCCAAGAAGATCGTCGAGATCGCCGTCATCGCCGAGAAACTGCCGCTCTGCCCGCCCTGCGGCGGCTGCCGGCAGAAGATCGCCGAATTCGCCGATCGCGACACGCGCATCTATCTCTGCGACGAGGTCGGCGTGAAGAAGACGATGAGCATGGACGAGCTCCTGCCGTTCAGCTTCGACACCGAAGTGATCGGCTGACGCCATGCTGCCGCAGGAAGTCATCTACGCCAAGCGCAACGGCGCGACACTGCCGCCGGCCGAGATCTACGATTTCATCACGGCACTCGCGCAAAACCGCATCTCCGAGGGCCAGGTGGCGGCCTTCGCCATGGCGGTCTGGTTCAACGGCATGAGCGCCGAGGAGACGGTGGCGCTGACGCGCGCCATGCGCGATTCCGGCGACGTGCTGTCCTGGCCGGACATGGACCGGCCGGTCGGCGACAAGCATTCGACCGGTGGCGTCGGCGACAATGTCTCGCTGATGCTGGCGCCGATCGCGGCGGCCTGCGGTCTCGCCGTGCCGATGATTTCCGGACGCGGGCTCGGCCATACCGGCGGCACGCTCGACAAGCTCGAAGCCATTCCCGGCTACGATCCGTTTCCGGCGCCCGAGCGCTTCCAGGAAATCGTGCGCCAGACCGGCTGCGCCATTGTCGGCCAGACGAGCCGCATCGCGCCGGCCGACAAGCGGCTCTATGCCATTCGTGACGTCACTGCGACCGTCGATTCCGTGCCGCTGATCACCGCCTCGATCCTGTCGAAAAAGCTCGCGGCCGGGCTGCAATCCCTGGTCATGGACGTCAAGACCGGCAACGGCGCCTTCATGCAGAGCATGGAAGATGCCGAAATCCTCGCCCGCTCGATCGTCGATGTCGCCAATGGCGCCGGCGTCAAGACCACGGCCCTGATCACCGACATGAGCGAGCCGCTGGCAGACTGCGCCGGCAACGCCGTCGAAGTCGCGCATGCGATGGAATTTTTGGAAGGCCGCAAGGCGGGCACGCGCATCCATGAGATCGTGCTGACATTTGCGGCGCAGATGCTTGTCAATGCCGGGCTGGAGAGTGATCTTGCCGCCGCCGAGGCGCGCGCCAATGATGCCCTGGTCAGCGGCCGGGCTTTGGACATGTTCGGCCGCATGGTGTTGGAGATGGGCGGACCGGCGGATTTCTGCGAGAACTGGAAGACATATCTGCCGCAGGCGCCGGTGATCCGGCCGGTCGCGGCGCCGCAATCCGGCACGATCGCAGGTTTTATGACGCGCGAGGTGGGGTTGACCGTGATCGGGCTGGGCGGTGGCCGGTTGCGGCCGGAGGATTCAATCGATCACACCACGGGCTTCAGTGGCATCCGGCCGGTCGGCACCGCCGTTGAGGCGGGGGAACCGGTCGCCTTCGTGCATGCCGCAGACGAAGACGCCGCCCAATGGGCGGCGGCGGAATATCTCAGCTTTGTCGCGCTCTCGGAGGCTCCCGTCGAACGCAGGCCGGCGGTACTAAAGCGTATCACGTGATACGCTTTAGCTCTTTGTTTGCGCATGTCTTCTTCACGAAACCGCTGCACACTTTCGCGAGACATGCTTGAAAGCTCGTCAGTTAATCAGCTTCATCTCGTCGCCGTCGGCGGTGTAGGACGACAGCTTTTTCATGAAGCTCATGCCGATCAGCGGGAAGGACAGTTCCTTGCCGCGGACGACGAGCGCATCGACATTGCGCACCGCCACCGTGCCGATCTCGATCGACCTCAGCAGGACATGCGCAGCCTTGACCTTGCCGTTGGCGGTCATGATCTCGTATTTGAAGGTCAGGTCGTTGCCGCCATAGCCGAGGCTGCGGGCATCGGATTCGTTCATCGTCACGTAAGTGGCGCCGGTATCGATCATCGCCTGCAGCGGCTTGCCGTTGAAGCGGAACTTGCCCTCGAAATGGCCGGCATCATTGGACTTCAGCACGTAGAGGCGGCCGTCCTGGTAGGACGCGTCCGTCACCTCGGCCTTGTCGCCATGCGCATCCGTGACCATGCCGGCCTTCGACACCATGCTCGGAACGTTGATCGCAATGACGATCACCGACGTCCAGATGAGAATTGCTTTGCCGATCATGCTTCGCGTTCCCAGTTTTTCTCGTTTTGCGCATGTCTTTATCCCGAAACCGGCGGCCACTTTCGGGAGACATGCGCCGAATTACGAGAAACGTTAGACTGGAATCCTGATCGAAGTGTAAAAAAATGGCGGGACAAACCCGGTTTGCCCCGCCTTCTGTTAATACCGGTTAATAAAGATTTACTTCGTACCGTACATCCTGTCGCCGGCATCGCCGAGACCGGGAACGATATAGCCTTTCTCATTGAGATGACTATCGATGGCGGCAGTATAGATATGCACGTCGGGGTGGTAAGCATGGAAGTTCTTTATCCCTTCCGGTGCGGCAAGCAGACAAAGGAAGCGGATATTCTTGGCGTTGCGTTCCTTGAGCTTGTCGATCGCCGCGATCGACGAATTGCCGGTCGCCAGCATCGGGTCGACGACGATCACCAGGCGTTCGGCGATATCTTCCGGCGCCTTGAAGTAATATTCCACCGGCTTGAGCGTCTCGTGATCGCGATAGACGCCGATATGGGAGACGCGTGCCGAGGGCACGAGATCGAGCATGCCTTCCAGCAGACCGTTGCCGGCGCGCAGGATCGAGGCGAAGACCAGCTTCTTGCCTTCGAGGATCGGCGACTTCATCGTTGTCAGCGGGGTCTCGATTTCTTCATAGGTGACTTCGAGGTCGCGGGTGACCTCATAGCACATCAGCAGCGAGATTTCGCGCAGCAGGCGCCGGAAGCCGGCCGTGGACGTCTCCTTCTTGCGCATGATCGTCAGCTTATGCTGCACCAGCGGGTGGTTGATGACCGTGACGCCTTCCATGGGACCCTCTCGAACTACCGTACCATCAGGTCGTTTTTCCATGATGGATGCGGCGCTGCAAGCGCGCATTTCAGATTCGGCGTATCATCCCCATCAAAGCAGGCCCATCAAAGCAGGCTTCTGCCGTATTTGCCTTGGGCGATACCGAGATGCGTGGCGACCGCCTCGCCGATATCGGCGAAGCTCCGGCGGTTGCCGCGTTCGCCCGGCGCGATCAGCGGCCCGAAGGCGAGCACAGGAACCTGTTCGCGGGTGTGGTCGGTACCGCGCCAGGTGGGGTCGCAGCCATGGTCGGCCGTGAGGATGACGAGGTCGTCGAGCCTGAGCCGAGCGGCGATTTCCGGCAGCCGGCGGTCGAAGGCTTCGAGTGCTGCGGCATAGCCTGGCACGTCGCGGCGATGGCCGTAGACCATGTCGAAATCGACGAAATTGGTGAACACCAGATCGCCGTCCTCGGCTCGCTCCATGACATCGAGCGTGGCATCGAACAGCGCCATATTGCCGTTTGCCTTGGTCAGCGTCGACACGCCCTGATGGGCGAAGATGTCGCCGATCTTGCCGACGGCATGCACCTGGCGTCCGGCCTCGACCAGCCGGTCGAGCAGGGTCGGCTCCGGTGGCGGCACGGAAAAATCGCGGCGGTTGCCGGTGCGGACGAAATTGGCGCGATCGGTGCCGACAAACGGCCGGGCGATGACGCGGCCGATATTGAGCGGATCGAGGATGGTCCGCACCGTCTTGCACATCTCGATCAGCCGGTCGAGGCCGAAAGCCAGCTCATGGGCGGCGATCTGGAAGACGGAATCCGAGGACGTGTAGCAGATCGGCTTGCCGGTGCGCATATGCTCTTCGCCGAGCCGGGCGATAATCTCCGTGCCCGAGGCATGTCCATTGCCAAGAATGCCGGGCAGGTGGCAGGCTTCGCAGATCTGCGCCACCAGTTCAGGCGAAAAGGCATCGCCTTCCGATGGGAAATAGCCCCAGTCGAACATGACGGGCGTGCCGGCGATTTCCCAGTGGCCCGACGGCGTGTCCTTGCCGCGCGACGTCTCGGCGGCGGCGGCATAGGCGCCGATCACCTTCTGAGGCAGGATCATGCCATCCGGCACGCTGCCCGCGGCGAGACGATGCGCATGCAGCAGGCCGAGGCTCGCCATGTTCGGCAGCGTCAGCGGCCCCTCGCGCAGACCGTCGCGGTCGGCAGCACCTGCGGCGCAGAATTCGGCGATATGGCCAAGCGTATTGGAGCCGAGGTCACCATAGGTCTCGGCATCCGGCGCGCCGCCGATGCCGAAGGAATCAAGCACGAAAAGCAAGGCACGCGCCATCAATGGACCCCAGACTTGGACGAGATGAAAGCTCCCATCCGTCCAAGTAAGCCGGTCATGACGGTTTTGCAATCGCTCAAGAACAGTCGGTGCAGCTGATGTCGTTGTTGAGCCGCTGGCGATAGAAGAATTCGCGCGACAGTGTGATCGTGCGCATGTCCTGGCCGAGGCTGGCGCCCTTGGCCATGAACAGCAGCAATGTATGCGGCACCGAGACTTCCGCGTGGATCAGGAAGGAAGATGGCGTGCGCATGTCGTCCGGAACGCTGACGGCGCTGCCTGCGGTATAAGGCTTGCCGCCTGACTGGTTCCACGACCAGAGCACCTTGGCATTGCCGGCGCTGTCGATGGTGACGCCGGTGATCTTCAGCGTCAGGCCATCGGACGCATGCGGCGCGATGGTCGCCTCTGCCGTGTCGACCATCTCGCTGAGGAAAGACTTATTGACGTCGGACTGGCGCGCGACGATGTCGGAGACCGTGGCTGCCGCCTTCAAAACCTTGCCGGCGGCATTATAGGCCTCGGTGACTTCGAAGGAACCGACATAGAGCGCGATCAGCACCGGCGCGAGGAAGGCGAATTCGATGGCGCTGGCGCCTTTGCAGTCTCGCGCAAAGCGGCTCGATATCTTCTGGATGGAGGTTGCGAGATGTTTCAGCATGCCGCCCCCCTAATATTTCTCGTTCTGAATTGCCGTGGTCGAAACGATGAGGAATTGCGTCGGCATGACCTGGCCGGCGGGGCGGAGATTGCTGATATAGGGCCGCACCAGATCGGTCATCACCTGCCATTTATAATAAGCGCGCACCATGTTCTTGCTTTCCGATCCGCCGGGCGAGAAGGCGAATTCGGATGTGTCGAGATCGGAAAACTGATCGCTTGTCACGCGGGGCACGTCCTTGGGCATGTCGGAGAAGCTCGCGAACTGCCGGATGTCGAGATAGAGTTTCGACGGCGTGGCCGCTTCGGTGCTGGAACACATCCTGAGAACGGCGATCTCGGCGCAGAAGGCCTCCCGGAACTCCGATTCCGTCATGTCCGTCGACTTGCCCTGGCCGAAGGTGATCTCGCCGGTGCGGATCTTGCGCGCCATGTCGTCGACGGCATTGTTCATCAGCTGCTCGCCGGCGAAGGCGAGGAAGGTTTCGAACGTGGCGAAGATCAGCATCAGGAAGGGGAGGGCGAGGATCGCGAATTCCAATGCCGCGGCACCATCGCGGTTGTCATTCAACCGCTTGAGCAAACTCCATCGCTCTGTCTTACGGGCGGCATCGCCGGTCATTAGATCTGCCTATCACTTGGATATCCAGATGTTTCTAACGCACAGGAATTAAGCCCGGGTATGAGGCAGCGGCCGGATTAGAGCAGTTCCGTCAACCAATTGTTAAGAGTTCACTTGTCGCCGCCATCGAGCGCCTGGTGTTCCTCGCAGGCGGGCGTGCAGGAATAGACGGTGCGGACGGTCTGGCGGAACAGTCTCAGCGTGTTGCTCTCGTCGATCGACACCAGCACGCGCTCGTCGAGCAGCGCATTGCCGTCGGCGTCGAGCAGAACCAGATTGGTGGTGCCGAAGGCCTTGCCGGTCAGCACGATCGTCTGCGAATCGGCGACCGTGGCATCGGCCACCTTGGCATTGCCGACGATGACCTTCGAAACCGGCCTGTCCAGCTTCAGCACTTTGGCGTGGTTGAGGAACACGCGCATCAGGCCGTCCTCATCGGCGGAGGCCGAGGCAGCAGTGCAGAAGCCCGCCGCGAGGCAGGTTGCGATTGCACAGGCTAAGCGAAGAAGGTTCGACGCACGCATGAAGGGGCCCAGACTCGATTTGCTGAATGAACAATGGACAAGATTGATGAACGAATGCTTAAGCCGCATGCGGGTTAACGGACCTGAGCGACGGCAAAGAGAGAAATGAAAGGTTTTTTGCAAGGCGGCTTCGCCCTGTCGTCGCAATTTTCATCCCGCGCAACCGAACGGAACTGACAAAACCAAATTAGAGTATCGATGAAGGCGTCCGCGACAGCGACCTCGGCTCACCGAGGGTGTTGAAAACACATGCGATTCTCGTTCAAGTAAAATTTGATCAAAGACATTGAACCATGGTTTACTACGTTATTCTCTTCTCGGCCGTTAAGCTGATCTTAACCGTTTTTCTTAAGGTGGCCGCAACACCCCCCCTATAGTCTCAGCCCATCCGATCCAACGGCAACAGTTGGCGGAAGTGCTGATGTACCTAACAGGAGACAACGATGTCCGCGATTTTCGCACGTTTTATGAAGGATGAGTCCGGCGCGACCGCCATTGAATACGGCCTCATTGCAGCTCTGATCTCGATCGCTCTGATCACCGGCGCCTCGGCGCTCGGCACGGCGCTCAACAAGCAGTTCGAGACCCTCGCCGGCAAGCTGAACGCCACCTGATATGGTGAGGCCTAAGGCCATTCGCTCATAGTGTCAGAAGGGTCCGTCTCCATCGGGACGGACCCTTTCATATATGCTTTATCAGCCTGTTCGACATTAACGGCGTATCAACCATAGATATTTTTTCGAAGCTTCAACGTCCATTAAGGGTTTATGATGCATCGATTATAGCGTGGTTGGGGCTCATAGCTAAAGGCGACGATATGCTGTTCAGGATGATACTGAAGGACAAGAGCGGGGCAACTGCTGTCGAATACGGCGTCCTCACTGCAATCATCTCCATCGCCTTGCTGACGGGCCTTGGCGCCTTCGCCAACAATCTCAACGCCCAATTCTTCTATCTCGCCAACCTCATCAATTACTGAGTCCAAGAACATGGTTACGGCCGCGATCCTGGTGATCTTTCCGCTTTGCATGGCAATGGCAGCCGTCAGCGACCTCCTGACCATGACCATACCCAACCGGCTCTCGGTGGTCCTGATCGTCAGCTTCGTCGCCATCGCGCCGTTCGTCGGCCTGAGTCTGACCGATTTCCTCGGCCATATCGCCGCCGGTGCCGCGGTCTTCGCCTTCTGCTTCGCCTTGTTCGCGTTCAACAAAATGGGTGGCGGCGATGCCAAAATCCTGACGGCCAGTGCGATCTGGTTCGGGCTCGGCCAGTCGCTGGTCACCTATCTCGTCTACGTGTCGGCTCTGGGCGGCGTGCTCGCCATGCTGATCCTGACGCTCAGGGCGCATCACGACATCATCATGGCCTCGCGCATCCCGTTGCCCGCGACCATATTGCAGCCGACGAAACTACCCTATGGCCTGGCGATCGGCGCCGCGGCCTTCCTTGCCTTCCCGGCCTCGCCGCTGGTCGAACATGCGCTTCATGGGATCGGGTAAGCCGGGTCGCGCCAGGTTTTATGTTTAATTAACTATAGATGTAATCATTCCGTTAACCATAATTACACCAATTCCTGACCATTCTGCGCTGTGAATTCGTCACATGCAGGGATCAAGGAATGAAGCCCGCCCGACTCATCATACTGTCCGTCGCACTTGTCGCCGCGGGTGCAGCAGCCTTCCTTGCGATGAATCTCGCGGGCAAGAAGACCATCGTGCAGATTCCGGCGGAAACGCTGATCAAGAAGGAGCCGGTGATCAACGTGCTGGTGGCGGCCGCCAACCTGCCGGTCGGATCGCGGCTCAACGACGATTCGATGCGCTGGGCCGGCTGGCCGCAGGGATCGATCGTCGACGGCTTCATCACCTCCGAAGCCCGGCCGGACGCGATCAAGGAACTCAAGAACGCCATCGTCCGCCTGCCGATGTTCGAGGGCGAGCCGGTACGGGCCGAAAAGATCGCCGATCCCGGCAGTGCCATCATGTCGTCGCTGCTGCCTTCCGGCAAGCGGGCCGTGGCGACCGAAATATCGGTCTCGACCAGTGCCGGCGGCTTCATCCTGCCCAATGACCGGGTCGACGTGATCATGGTGCGCAAGGGCGATGACGGCCAGTTCACCACCGAGACCATCCTCACCAACATCCGCGTGCTCGCCATTGACCAGCAGATCCAGGAAAAGGACGAGGGCCAGAAGACGGTGGTCGGCACCACGGCAACGCTGGAGCTCTCCCCCGAACAGGCGAAAGTCATCGTCGTCGCCCAGCAGATGGCCGAGAAGCTGACGCTGGCGCTGCGCTCGGTCGCCGATGCCCAGGAGCCGGATTCGATCGTCGCCAAGCATCTTCTGTCGGGCGATTCCGGCCAGCCGACGATCCAGGTGATCAAATCAGGCGTGATCCAGAAATTGAACGACACCGCTTCCAAAGACAACAGCCAGGAAAGCCATTGACGTGAGCAAGGACAAGACCATGGCAAACCGCAGAACTCTGGCTCCGCTCATCGCTTTCCTGAGCCTCGTGCTCACGGCCGCCGGCGTGCCGAATTTCCACAATTACACGCTGATCGGCCCATCGGTCGCCCATGCCGAGCAATCGATCTACCGGATCTCGAAGGTTGGCCCCGGCGCCAGCAAGACGCTGAAGCTCGGCCTTAACAAGGCGCTGGTGATCGATCTGCCTGTTGACGCGCATGACGTCATGGTCGCCGATCCCGAAGTCGCCGATGCCGTGACCCGCACCTCGACCCGGCTCTACCTGTTCGGCAAGGCCGTCGGCCAGACCAATGTGTTCATCTTCGGCGCCAATGGCGAGGAACTGGTGACGCTCGACCTTGTGATCGAACGCGACATTTCCACCCTGCAGGCGCAGCTCAAGCGCTTCATCCCCGACTCCGACATCAATGTCGAAATCATCTCCGACAATATCGTGCTGACCGGCTCGGTGCGCACGCCGCAGGATGCCGCCCAGGCCGAGCGTCTGGCGCAGATCTTCGTCACCGGCGGTGAAGCGACGACGCGCAACATCTCCGCAAGTTCGACCACTGCCACCGGCGATGCCACCGTGGCGCTGTTCAACGAACAGCGGCAGACCTCACAGATCGTCGACATGCTGACGATCGAGGCCGAGGATCAGGTGACGCTGAAGGTCACGGTGGCCGAAGTCAGCCGCCAGATCGTCAAGCAGCTCGGCTTCTCGGGCACGATTTCCGGCCAGAGCGGCGCCATCAGCTTCCAGAACCCGACCAATCTCGGCGCTTCGACGGACTGGGTGAGCGGCAATACGCTCGCAGGCAAGCTCGGCGGTTTCGACATCTCCACTTTCGTCAACGCCATGGAACAGGCCGGCGTGATGCGCACGCTTGCAGAACCGTCACTGACGGCGATCTCGGGCCAGCAGGCCAACTTCTATGTCGGCGGCGAATTCCGCGTGCCCTCGAAACAGAACATCAGCAAGGACGGCGAAATCGTCCGTAACGTCGACTCCGTCGAATATGGCATCAAGCTGAACTTCAAGCCGGTCGTGCTCTCTCCCGGCCGCATCTCGCTGGTGATCGACACGGAAGTGTCGGAGCCGACCTTCGAGGGATCGTTCGCCTGGGGCGGGACCAGCAGCGTGCCGGGCGTGACCTATCTCGGCATCCGCAAGCGCACGGCCTCGACCACGGTCGAACTGCCGTCGGGCGGCTCGATCGTCATCGGCGGCCTTGTCCGCGACGACATTCGCCAGGCGACCAGCGGTCTGCCGGGGCTGATGAAGCTGCCGATCCTCGGCACGCTGTTCCGCTCGAAGGATTTCCAGCGCAACGAGAGCGAACTGGTGATCATCGCCACGCCCTATCTCGTGCGGCCCGTCGAACGCTCCAAGCTCGCTCGCCCCGACGACAATTTCAATCCGGAAGGCGATGTAGCGACCTTCTTCATGAACCGCGTCAACAAGGTCTATGGCCGGCGCGACAACAACCAGCAGCCGGGCCAATACAATGGCACCATCGGCTTCATCTATAAGTGAGGGGACGACATGTTGAACAACCAGGCACCGCTCCTCCCCCGCGCCAGGCATAAAGACCTGCTGAGGCTCGCTGGCATGGCGACCGTCATCGCCGCCGCCACGCTCCTGAGTTCCTGCGGCACGACCCGGCCCGACCATACGACGACGGGCTCGATCCCCGATGATTATCGCAGAAGCCATCCGATCACGCTTGCCGAAGCCGAGCACAATCTCGACATACCGCTCGCCGCCGGCGAGCATGGCCTGACACCGTCGACGCGCGACCTGATCAAGGGCTTCGCACAGGATTATGCGGCGCTGAGCAAGAGCACCATCCGCATTGCGCTGCCGCTGAATGCCGCCAATTCTCCCACGGCCCTGCGGCTGCGCGGCGAGATCCGCAAAGCGCTGACCGACAACGAAGTGCCGGCCTCGCGCATCGTCTTCACCAATTATGACGCTCCCGGCGGCAACGTCTCGGCACCGGTCAGGCTCGGCTTCGTCGCCGTCACCGCGATGACCAACGAATGCGGGCAATGGCCGAGCGACCTGGTGACCGGGCCGTCGGTGATCGAAAACCGCAATTACGAGAATTTCGGCTGCGCCAGCCAGCAGAACCTTGCCGCCCAGATCGCCAACCCGAACGATCTCGTCGGCCCGCGCGGCATGTCGGCGATCGACGCACAGAACCGCGCGACGATCATCGAGACATACCGCTCCGGTACGACGTCGGATACGTCGAGCAGCTCAAGCGGCCAGTGAGAAAGAACAGGGGTCGAAGACCATGAACGCTGTGGAATACGGCATCAACAGTGGCGAGGAGCCGGCCGCCGAAGTCCTGACCCGCCCCGGCGATCTCGACCAGCTCCGGCCGTTGCCGCGCATTTCCGTGCATGCCTTCTGCGAAACGGAAAGCATGTATGCGCTGATGGAGAAACTCGCCGAAGACCGGCGCATGGCCAAAGTCAGTTTCCGCATCAACCAGGGCAGTATCCAGGCCGCGGCCAACATGTTCGCCTCGACGCCGACGCCCAATCTGATCCTGCTCGAAACCAGCGCGGCGCCAAACGAGATCATGGACGAGCTCGCGCCGCTGGCCGAAGTCTGCGACCCCTCCACCAAGGTGGTGATCATCGGCCGCCACAATGACATCCCGCTCTACCGCGATCTGATCCGCAACGGCGTGTCGGAATATATGGTGGCGCCGATCTCGCTCGGGGACATCCTTGCGGCGATCTCTTCGATCTTCGTCGACCCGGAAGCCGAGCCGCTCGGCCGCTCCGTCGCCTTCATCGGCGCCAAGGGCGGTGTCGGGTCCTCGACCATCGCCCACAACATCGCCTGGGGCATCTCGTCGCTGTTCACCCAGGAGGTCATCCTCGCCGATCTCGACCTGCCTTACGGCACCGCCAATATCGATTTCGACCAGGATCCGAGCCAGGGCATGGCCGAGGCGGTCTATTCGCCTGATCGCCTGGACGAAGTGTTCCTCGACCGCCTGCTGACCAAATGTTCGGAACATCTGTCGCTGCTCGCCGCACCGTCGCTGCTCGACCGCACTTACGACTTCGAGCGCATGGCGTTCCAGCCGGTGCTGGAAGTGTTGCAGCGCGCCGCCCCTGTCAGCGTGCTCGACGTGCCGCATGCCTGGAATGAATGGACGCGCTCGCTTCTCGCCGATGTCGACGAGGTGGTGATCGTCGCCGCACCCGATCTCGCCAATCTGCGCAATGCCAAGAACATGTTCGACCAGCTGAGGAAGCTCCGGCCCAACGACAAGGTCGCGCATCTGATACTCAACCAGGTCGGCCTGCCGAAACGGCCCGAAATCCTGCCCAACGATTTCTGCGAGCCGCTGGAAGTGCAGCCGACGGCGATCATTCCGTTCGATGCGCAATTGTTCGGCAATGCCGCCAATTCCGGCCGGATGATCGCCGAGATGGACGCCAAGGCGCCGACGGCGGAGGTGATGAGCCAGATTGCCCATATCGTCACCGGCAGGGCCACGCTGAAGAAGGCCCGCAAGGGCGGCAGCGCGCTGGGCAGTATTCTCGGCAGGCTCGGCAGCAAGAAGAAGTAAACTTGGAACGCGTATGGAGCGGTAGAACCAATGTTCGGTAAACGTGGAAACGAGGGTCCTGTCAGCCGGCCGGCTGCTCCGACGGTCACCGCGCCGCAGCCTGCCGCAGCCGTGATGACGGCACCGCCGCCGCTGGCGCCGCAGCAGGTGCCGGTCTTGCAGGAACCCGCGCGCGACAGCCAATCCGTCCGCACGCCGGCCGCCCCGCAGCCGGCGCGCCGCAAGACCACGCGCTCGGAGGATTACTACCACACCAAGACCGAGGTGTTCTCGGCGCTGATCGACACGATCGACCTGTCGCAGCTCGCCAAGCTCGACGCCGAGAGCGCGCGCGAGGAAATCCGCGATATCGTCAACGATATCATCACCATCAAGAGCTATGCGATGTCGATTTCCGAGCAGGAAGAACTGCTCGAGGACATCTGCAACGACGTGCTCGGCTACGGCCCTCTGGAGCCGCTGCTTGCCCGCGACGACATCGCCGACATCATGGTCAACGGCGCCGGCAAGACCTTCATCGAAGTCAACGGCAAGATCGAGGAAAGCGAGATCCGCTTTCGCGACAATCAGCAACTGCTGTCGATCTGCCAGCGCATCGTCAGCCAGGTCGGCCGCCGCGTCGATGAATCCTCGCCGATCTGCGACGCTCGCCTGCCGGACGGTTCGCGCGTCAACGTCATCGCCCCGCCGCTCGCCATCGACGGTGCGGCACTGACGATCCGCAAGTTCAAGAAGGACAAGCTGACGCTCGACCAGCTCGTCCGCTTCGGCTCGATCACGCCGGAAGGCTCGACATTGCTGCAGATCATCGGCCGCGTCCGCTGCAACATTGTCGTCTCCGGCGGCACCGGCTCGGGCAAGACGACACTGCTCAACTGCCTGACGCGCTATATCGACACGCATGAGCGCATCATCACCTGCGAAGACTCGGCGGAACTGCAATTGCAGCAGCCGCATGTCGTGCGCCTCGAAACCCGTCCGCCGAACATCGAAGGCGAAGGCGAGGTGACCATGCGCGAACTGGTCAAGAACTGCCTGCGTATGCGGCCGGAACGCATCATCGTCGGCGAAGTGCGCGGACCGGAGGTTTTCGACCTGTTGCAGGCGATGAACACCGGCCACGACGGTTCGATGGGCACGATCCACTCCAATACGCCGCGCGAATGCCTGAGCCGCATGGAGTCGATGATCGCCATGGGCGGTTTCTCGCTGCCGGCCAAGACGGTGCGCGAGATCATCTCCGGCTCGGTCGACGTGATCATCCAGGCCGCGCGCCTGCGCGACGGTTCGCGCCGCATCACCCACATCACCGAAGTGCTCGGCATGGAAGGCGACGTCATCATCACCCAGGACCTGATGCGCTTTGAGATCGAAGGTGAAGACAACAATGGCCGCATCATCGGCCGGCACAAGTCGACCGGCATCGGCAAGCCCTATTTCTGGGATCGCGCCCGCTATTTCGGCGAGGACAAGCGGCTGGCCCAGGCACTCGACGAGATGGAAGCCAAGTCGAAATGATGTGTGCTCGACTGGCGGAATAAGGGAATGAACCGCTGGTTGCGTGGATGCGGCGCGGCGGAAGAAAGGTTTTGGGAATGTTTGGCCTCGATCCGACAGTGATTGCAATCATCGCGCTTGCGGCGATCGCCGCAGGCGCCGTGAGCTATGGCGTGCTGTTCTCGCGCATCGAGACCGACAAGCGGACACAGAGCCGCGTCAGCAAGGTCGCCACGGCCGAGACCGATCGCGTCAAGGTCAAGGCCTCGCGCGACCGCCTGTCGGAAATGACCAAGCGGCGCAAATCCGTGCAGGATTCGCTCAAGGAACTCGAAAAGAAGCAGGCCGAAGCCAACAAGAAGAAGCAGGTGACGTTGAAGGCGAAGATTGCCCAGGCGGGCCTCGGCTTCACCGAAACGCAGTTCTATATCGTCAACGCAGTGCTCGGGTCGGCGATTTTCGTCGTCGGCTTCATCTTCGGCATGCCGCTTTTCCTGACGCTGGGCATCGCCTTCGTCGTCGGCGTCGGCCTGCCGCGATTCTTCGTCTCCTTCATGTTCAAGCGGCGGATGAAGAAGTTCATCGAGGAACTGCCCAACGCGCTCGAAGTCATGGTGCGTTCGATCAAGTCGGGCCTGCCGCTCAACGACGCGATCCGTCTCATCGCCGGTGAGGCGAGAGAACCCGTCAAGGGCGAGTTCCGCAAGGTCGTCGAAGCCCAGCAGCTTGGGCTCTCCGTGCCGGAAGCCATCAGCCGCATGAATTTGAGCGTGCCGCTGCAGGAGGTCAACTTCTTCTCGGTGGTCATCACGATCCAGGCACAAGCCGGCGGCAATCTTTCCGAAGCGCTTGGCAACCTCGCGCGCGTGCTGCGCGAGCGCAAGAAGATGAAGGCCAAGGTCTCGGCGCTGTCCATGGAAGCCAAGGCGTCGGCGGCGATCATCGGCGCGCTGCCCTTTATCGTCATGGTCCTCGTCTACCTGACCTCGCCGCAATATATGATGATCCTGTTCACCGATCCGCGCGGTCACCTGATCCTTGGCGCTTCGGGCATCTGGATGTCGATCGGCATCTTCGTCATGCGCAACATGATCAATTTCGATATTTGACGGGGACGGCACGATGCATAACGAACTGGTAAGCACGCTGACGAACCCGACGATCATCATCGCCGGCCTGGTGGCGATCGCGGTGTTCGCGACCATCTACAGCCTGATCTTGCCCTATTTCGACCAGGGCGGGCTGGACAAGCGCATGCGCGCCGTCACCACCGAGCGCGAACAGATCCGCGGCCGCGAGCGCGCCCGGCTGAACGCCGAGGCGTCGAGCCAGAAGGCCAGCCTGCGCGTCCAGAACAATTCCTCGGTCCGACAGATCGTCGACCGGCTCAATCTGCGCGAGGCGCTGGTCGATACCAGCACGGTCGACAAGCTGCGCGCTGCGGGCTACCGTTCGCAGAACGCGCTGAACATGTTCCTGTTCGCCCGTTTCTTCCTGCCCTTCGTGTTTCTCGCCGCCGCGGCGTTCTACATCTTCGTGCTCGGTTACCTGGCCAACCAGACCTTCATGGTGCGGCTCCTGACCGTGGTGGGCGTCAGCTATCTCGGCTTCTATTCGCCCAATATCTTCATCTCCAACAAGATCGGCAAGCGACAGAAATCGATCCGCCGCGCCTGGCCGGATGCGCTCGACCTGATGCTGATCTGCGTTGAATCCGGTGTCTCGATCGAAGCCGCGATCCGCCGCGTCGCCGACGAACTGGCCCAGGCCTCGCCGGAACTGGCCGAGGAAATGATCCTCACCAATGCCGAACTCTCCTTCCTGCAGGAACGGCGGCAGGCTTATGAAAACCTTGCCAAGCGCACCCAGCTCGACATCGTCCAGGCCGTGACCCAGGCGCTGATCCAGGCCGAACGCTACGGCACGCCGGTGGCCCAGGCACTGCGCGTGCTCGCCCAGGAAAGCCGCGACCAGCGCATGAACGAGGCCGAGAAAAAGGCCGCGGCACTGCCGCCCAAGCTGACCGTGCCGATGATCCTGTTCTTCCTGCCGGTGCTGATCGCGGTTATTCTCGGGCCGGCGGGTATTCAGGTGTCGGACAAGTTCTGAGACAGAACAGAGGGGGTACCACAGGCTCTGACGCTACCCCTTCACCCGCGCATTCTCCGGATCATAGAACGGCGTCAGCGACACATTCGCCTTGACCCGCTCCGTCGCCACTTCGAGCTCATATTCGCCGGACAGGACATAATCCTCCGTCACGCCCCTGGCATCGCGGATATAGCCATAGCCGATGGACTTGCCGATCGTATAGCCGAAGCCGCCGGAGCTCAGCCAGCCGACGCGCTGGCCGTTGCGGTAGATGGTCTCGCGGCCGAGCAGCACGACATCGGGATCGTCGACCGTGAATCCGGCGAACATTTTTCTGACGCCATTTTTCAACTGCGCTTCGACGGCGGCGCGGCCGCGGAAATCGACCTTGGATTTCGTCTTCACCGCCCAGCCGAGGCCGGCCTCGACGGGCGTATGGTCGGGACCGATATCGGAGCCCCAGGCGCGGTAGCCCTTTTCCAGCCGGAGGCTTTCGATGGCGCGGTAGCCGGCATTGACGAGGCCATGCACCTTGCCCGCGTCCATCAGCAGATCGTAGATGCCCGCGGCATATTCGACCGGCAGGTGCAGCTCGTAGCCGAGTTCGCCGACATAGGTGATGCGCAGCACCCTGACCGGCGCGCCGCCGATGCCGATGGTGCGGAACTGGGCAAAGGGCAGGGCGGCGTTGGAGACATCCGCCGAGGTGACCGCCTGCAGAATGTCGCGCGCCTTTGGCCCCATCAGCGACAGCACGGTATAGGCCGAGGTCACGTCGATCAGGCTGGCATGGGCGCTGTCGGGAATGTTGCGGTTGATCCAGTCGAAATCATGCGTGGCGAAGCCGGTGCCGGTGACGATGTAATATTCGTCCTCGGCGATGCGGGCGCAGGTGAGATCGCATTCGATGCCGCCGCGATCGTTGAGCATCTGGGTATAGGTGAGCGAGCCGGGCTTGCGGCCGACATTGCCCGCGGCGATCCACTGCAGCGCGGCTTCGGCGTCGCGCCCTTTGAGCGTGAACTTGGCGAAAGATGTCTGGTCGAACAGCACGGCGGTTTCGCGCGCGGCCTTGTGCTCCCGGCCGACCGCGACGAACCAGTTCTGACGGCCGTACGTGTAAATATCTTCCGGCTTTTCGCCCTTGGCTGCATCGGCAAACCAGTTCGGCCGCTCCCAGCCGAGCTTTTCGCCGAAGGCGGCGCCCTGGGCCTTCAAGCGGTCATAAAGCGGCGATTTGCGCGCCGGCCGGCCGGAGGAATGTTCCTCGAACGGCCAGGCCATGGTGTAATGCTTGCCATAGGCTTCGTAGGTGCGGGTGCGCACCCAGTCGGTGTCGAAATGCGGCCGGCCGAAGCGGCGGATATCCACGGGCCAGAGATCATAGGGCGCCTCGCCCTTGGCGGCCCATTCAGCCAGGGCCATGCCGGCGCCGCCGCCCGAGGCGATGCCGAAGGCATTGAAACCGGCGCCGACGAAGAAATTCTTCAGTTCCGGCGCCTCGCCGAGGATGAAATTGCCGTCGGGGGTAAAGCTTTCCGGACCGTTCAGCAATTGCTTGATGCCGATCTCCTGCAATTTCGGCACCCGGCCAAGCGCGAACTCCATGATCGGCTCGAAATGATCGAAATCGCTGTCGAGCAGGGTATAGTGAAAGCCCTCGGGAATGCCCTTTTCGGCCCAGCCGATCGGGTTCGGCTCATAGCCGCCCATGACCAGGCCGCCGACCTCTTCCTTGTAATACGTCAGCCGGTCCGGGTCGCGCAGCGTCGGCAGGTTGGAGGGCACGCCAAAGGCCTCGGTGATCACATATTGATGTTGCACCGAGACGAGCGGCACATTGACGCCGAAGCGGGCGGCGAAGGCGCGCGTCCATTGCCCGGCGCAGACCACGACCTTCTCGCATTCGATCCGGCCGCGTTCGGTGACGACGGCCTTGATCCGGCCATTGGCGATTTCGAGATCGGTGACTTCGATATCCTCGAAGATCGACACCCCGGCCATGCGCGCGCCCTTGGCGAGCGCCTGGGTGATGTCGGATGGATTGGCCTGGCCGTCGGTGGGCAGGAAGGCTGCGCCGACGACGTCGTCGACCTGCATCAGCGGCCAGAAGTCCTGCGCTTCCTTGGGCGACAAAAGGTGCATTTCCAGGCCGAAGGAATGGGCGGTGGTCGCCTGGCGCTTCACCTCGGTCCAGCGCTCTTCGTTGCAGGCGAGCCGCATGCCGCCATTCATCTTCCAGCCGGTGGCGAGTCC
The DNA here is from genome assembly GCF_056403555.1 of Rhizobium sp. P2_G2. Classification (NCBI taxonomy): domain Bacteria; kingdom Pseudomonadati; phylum Pseudomonadota; class Alphaproteobacteria; order Hyphomicrobiales; family Rhizobiaceae; genus Rhizobium; species Rhizobium sp. P2_G2. The sequence goes on along the minus strand of NZ_JBFUFF010000046.1, from coordinate 18,615 downwards.
GGTTTCGGCCTCGAGCGTCTTGTAGAGTGCCACCGAATGGCCGAGCAATTGGGTGATATTGGCGCTGGTCCGCAGCTGTCCGACAAGGCCGGCGGCATGGAAAGTCGAGCCGGAGGTCAGCTTCTTGCGTTCGAGCAGCACGGTGTCGGTGAGGCCGAGTTTGCCGAGATGGTAGGCCGTCGAGCAGCCGACAATGCCGCCGCCGATCACCACGATCTTTGCCGTTGAGGGGAGCTCTTTCATGCCGGTGGATCCTCAGATTTCCTGGAAGGCGGCATAGGCCGCATCGAAGCGTGCACGGTTTTCGGCCGTATAGGTCTTGTAATCGAAGCCGATGGTGGAGTGGATTTCCGACACCATGCTCCACATCGTTTCGCGCAGCAACGAAGCGCATTTCATCGCCTTGTAGCGGCGCCAGAGCGGCTCGCTCAGCATGGTCTCGAAATAGGCTTCCAGCAGCGACGCCTCGCGCTCCTCCGAAAGCTGGTTGTTGGAGGCAAGGCCGCCGAGATCGAAAAGCGGCGAATTGAACCCCGCATAGTCCCAGTCGATCAGCCAGAGCCGCTTGCCGTCATCGAGAAAATTGGCCGCCAGCAGGTCGTTGTGGCCGAAGACGACAGAATAGGGACCGGCCGCCGCTTCGAGTTTCTGCGATTTCTGCAGCAGAATCTTGACTTCGGGCAGGTATTCGCTGTCGCCGTCCTTCAGCGTATTTGCATAGTCACGGATCACCTGGAACACCCAGAAGATCATGGCCGGGCCGCGGAAATATTTCGGAATGTCCTCATGGCATTTGCGCAGGAGCGGAATGATCCGCTTGATCATTGCCGGATTGTCGATGTCGGCGGAGGAGAGCGTCTTCGCCTCGACATAGTCCATCACCAGCACGCCCGGCGCATGATGCAGGATGGCGGGCGAAATGCCGGCGGCCTCGGCTGCGCGAGACGCGGCGAGTTCATTGGCGCGGCTGATCATGTGCACGGCGATGTCGTCGCCCAGCCGCACGGCGACCGTTCTGCCTCCGTCTTTCACGCGGTAGTTGCGATTGGTCATCCCGCCTGAGAGTGGCTCGATTTCGATCTTCCCCCGCCAGAAGTCGAGATTTCGGATGCGGTCCTCCGGACTTTCCACCATGCATTGCTTCCCGAAGGTAAGAGATAGAAACGATGGGCGGCACCATAGAATAGCGGCGGGACGATTGTAAATTGCCTCGCGGAAATGTGTCTTGTTTTCCGTCAATTACGCCGCAAAGCGGACCACCGGCCGTCGCATGACGGCGCACGTCTTGCCGAAAATCCGGAAATCATGTTCAACACATGCTCTATTGGAGCTTGGTTCGACCTTGGGGGCCGGAATGAAGACACTCGTGATTGGCGGCAGCCATGCCGCACTGGCGCTCGCCGCGGAACTGCGCAAGCTTTCGCCTGAGGCGGAAATCACCCTGGTCAGCGCCGATCCGGAACTGCCCTACCAGCGGCCGCCGCTCTCCAAGGCCTATATGTCGCAGAAGGTGAGTTTCGACCAGATCCTGTTCCGGCCGGCCGATTGGTACGAGACCAATCGCATCGCGCTGAAAAACGGCATGCGGGTCGAGACGATCGACCGCGAGAAGAAGACGGCGACGCTTTCGGATGGCGAGACGCTGTCCTACGATCATCTGGTCTTCGCCACCGGCGCCCGGCCGCGGCGCCTGCCCGCCGCAATCGGCGGCACGCTGCCGAATGTTTTCGTCATGCGCGATCTCTCCGATGCCCATGATCTGATGGCGCGGATGCAGGACGGCGCGCGGCTGGTCGTGATCGGCGGCGGTTATATCGGCCTCGAAGCAGCCTCCGAGGCTGCCAAGAAGGGCGTTTCCGTCACCGTCATCGAGGCGGCTGACCGTATTCTCAAGCGTGTTGCCAGCGAAGAGACGGCCGACGATGTCCGCACGCTGCACCATGAGCATGGTGTGCGCATCTTCGAAAATGCCAGCCTGGTGAAGATCGTCGAGAAAGACGGCCAGGCGAGCGGCGTCGAACTGACCGACGGTTCGATCATCGCGGCCGATTTCGTCATTACCGGCATCGGCGTCGTGCCGGACACGGCGCTGGCCGAGGCCTGCGGGCTCATTGTCGCCAATGGCATCGTCATCGACAAGCATTTGCGCACCTCCGACCCGTCGATCTTCGCCATCGGCGACTGCGTCTCCTTCCCTTACCGGCACATGATGATCCGGCTGGAATCGGTGCAGAACGCCAATGACATGGGCATTGTCGCGGCGCAAAACATCATGCATGCCAATGTCGAATACAGGCCCGTGCCGTGGTTCTGGTCCGATCAGTTTGAACTCAAGCTGCAGATTGCCGGCCTGAACATCGGCTATGACCACGTGATCACCCGCCCCGGCGCGCGCGAAGGGGCGAAGTCGCACTTCTATTTCCGCGGCGACGAATTCCTCGCCGCAGACTGCCTCAATGACGGCGCCACCTATATGGTCGCCCGGCGCATTCTCGAAGGCGGCAAGACCTTGACGCGGGCGCAGGTGCAGGATCATTCTTTCGTGCTGAAATCCCTCCTCTGATCCGCCCACGGAGTTGCCATGCCCGCCCCTGAAAATCTGCTCAAGGCCCGCCTGAAACGCGGCGAGGCCACCACCGGACTCTGGCTGTCGCTGGCCAACAGCTATACGGCCGAACTGGCGGGCACGATCGGCTTCGACTGGGTGATGATCGACGGCGAACATTCGCCGAACGATCTGCGCACCATCATGGAGCAGCTGCAGGTGTTGAAAAGTTCGGCTTCATCCGTGTGCGTGCGGCCGCCGATCGGCGAAACCTACCTGATCAAGCAGCTTCTCGACATGGGAGCGCAATCGCTGCTGATCCCGATGGTGGAAAGCCGTGAACAGGCCGAGATGCTGGTCAGGGCAGTGCGCTATCCGCCGCGCGGCGTGCGTGGCGTCGGCGCCGGCTCGGCCCGCGCCGCCGCTTTTGGCACCGTCGACAATTATCTGGCCACGGCCGATGACCAGATTTGCCTGATGCTGCAGCTCGAAAGCCGCGCGGCAATCGCAGCCCTCGACGAAATCGCCACGGTGGACGGCGTCGATTGCCTGTTCATCGGCCCGTCCGATCTCTCGGCCGACATGGGCCATCTCGGCAATCCCTTCGCGCCGGAGGTGCAGTCGGTGATCGAGGATACGATCAAGCGTATCCGCGCCCATGGCAAGGCAGCCGGCATCTATATGCTCGACCCAAAGCATGCCAAGCACTACCAGGACCTCGGCGCCAACATGATTACGGTCGCCTCCGATGTCGGCACGTTGGTCAACGGGCTCAAGCAGATCAAGCAGATCTACGCATAGCGGCTCGGTCAATTTTGTTAAAAAGATAACAAGACCGGTTGACGGTTCACAGATTAGCCGGCATTTTCTGGTCGAACCGTGAATGGGGACAAAGCTGATGGTACGCAACAGGGAACGGCTCGACAGGCTCGGAGCGTTGATCCTTGAGCGCGGCGTCATCCATCTCAGAGACGCCGCCCAGGCGCTCGGCGTCTCCGAAATGACCATCCGCCGCGACATTGCCGGCGAATCGAGCCGCTTCGTCTATCTCGGCGGCCATATCATGCCGGCCCAGGCGGTCGAGCCGGAACAGCCATACGAACTTGCCATTGCCGCCGACAAGCATGCATCGGCGAAGCGCAAGGCTTGCCAGTTCGCCGTCGAGCATCTGCGCGCCGAGGACACGGTGTTCATGGACTGTGGCACGACGCTGATCCATCTGGTCGACCTGCTGCCGAACGACATGCCGCTGACCGTGGTCTGTTACGCGCTCAACATTGCCGAGCGGCTAGCCTCCAAGCCGCATGTGCGGCTGATCATGATGGGCGGCTTCTATCACCCCGCCTCCGCTTCCTTCTCCGGCGAGGCGGGTCTGACGCTGCTCGACCAGCTTGGCGTCAACACCGCCTTCCTCTCCGCCGCCGGCCTCGACGCGGCGCGCGGCGCCACCGCCATCCACTTCCATGAGGCGGAGATCAAGCGCAAGGCGATGAACATTTCGGCGCGCAATATCCTGGTGCTCGACAATTCCAAGCTCGGAAGAATCCGACCGGCCTTCTTCGCCAAGGCCGACGATTTCGATGCGATCTATACGGAAGAGGGGGCATGGGAGCCGGAAGGCGAGGAATGATATATTGCCGCATTCCAGCCGCCGTTTCAGCCCATAGTCCCTTGACGATTTGCCGATTTGATGTAAATAGAACAGCATCTGTTAGAATTATAACAAATCTGCCGCTGGCAGGGTCGGGAGGCCGACATGGACAAATCTACGATCGATAAACCGCTTGGGCTCGTCAATCACGGCTGGCCGCGCAATCCGGGCATGGAGCTCGACCTCGGCTGGGTCATGGACCAGCGCGTCAATCTCTCCGCCGGCGAGCGCCGCGTTGCCACGCTGCCGGGCCGCCGCACGGTGAAGAAGGATGCACAGGCCGCCTGGCTGCTGAAGGCCGTCACCTGTATCGACCTGACGACGCTCAACGGCGACGACACCGCCGGCCGCGTCAAGCGCCTCTGCGCCAAGGCCGCGAGCCCGGTGCGGCAGGACCTGCTCGACGCTCTCGGCATGGGTGACCGCAAGATCACCACTGGCGCCATCTGCGTCTACCACCGCTTCGTTTCGACCGCCGTCGAGGCGCTGGATGGCACCGGCATTCCGGTGGCTGCCGTTTCCACCGGCTTTCCCGCCGGCCTGTCGCCACACGACACCAAGCTGAAGGAGATCGAGGCTTCCGTCGCCGATGGCGCTCGGGAAATCGACATCGTCATCACCCGCGAACATGTGCTGACCGGCAATTGGGAAGCGCTCTATCGCGAAATGCAGGATTATCGTGCCGCTTGCGGTGACGCGCATGTCAAGGCGATCCTCGCCACCGGCGACCTGAAGACGCTGCGCAATGTCGCGCGCGCCTCGCTGGTCTGCATGATGGCCGGCGCCGACTTCATCAAGACCTCGACCGGCAAGGAAGGCGTCAATGCGACGCTGCTCGTGACGCTGGTCATGCTCAGGATGATCAGGGAATATGAGGAGCGCACCGGCTTCAAGGTCGGCTACAAGCCGGCCGGCGGCATTTCCACCGCCAAGGACGTGCTGAACTACCAGTTCCTGATGAAGGACGAGCTGGGCCGCGAATGGCTGGAGCCGGATCTGTTCCGCATCGGTGCTTCGAGCCTGCTGGCCGATATCGAGCGCCAGCTCGAGCATCACCTTACCGGCGCTTACTCGTCGTTCGTGCGCCATCCGATCGGCTGATCGCCCGGAGCGGTTTTTCGGAACCGCTCCCGCCCGTTTTAGCGCGTTTCAAGGGCAGTCTACCCTGCCCGCGAAATGCTTGAGGAGCCCAAAATGTCCGTTGCAACCTATTTCGACGAAATGTCCTACGGTCCCGCCCCCGAAGCCGATACCGAAGCCCGCGCCTGGCTGAAGCGGCACAATTCCACCTTCGGCCATTTCATCAATGGCGAATTCCGCCCCTCTGCCGGCGGTGAAACCTTTACCACGCATGAACCGGCCACCAACGCCGATCTAGCCAAGCTCGCCATTGGCACGGCTGCAGATGTCGACGCCGCCGTTGCCGCCGCCCGCAAGGCCCAGGCGCAGTGGGCAAAGCTTTCCGGCCATCAGCGCGCCCGCCATCTCTATGCACTGGCCCGCATGATCCAACGGCACGGCCGCCTGCTCGCCGTGATCGAGGCGATCGACAACGGCAAGCCGATCCGCGAGACGCGCGATATCGACGTACCGCTCGCCGCCCGGCATTTCTATCACCATGCCGGCTGGGCGCAGCTGACGGAAACCGAATTCGCCGATCACAATCCGGTCGGCGTCGTCGGCCAGATCATTCCCTGGAATTTTCCGCTGCTGATGCTTGCCTGGAAGGTCGCGCCGGCGCTGGCGCTCGGCAATACCGTGGTGCTGAAGCCGGCTGAATTTACCTCGCTGACGGCGCTGCTGTTCGCCGAACTGGCGGCTGCCGCCGGATTGCCGGCGGGCGTGCTCAACGTCATTACCGGCGAAGGCGAGACCGGCGCGCTGGTTGTTGACCATGCCGGGATCGACAAGATCGCCTTTACCGGCTCGACCGAGGTCGGCCGCATCATCCGCGAGAAAACCGCCGGCTCCGGCAAGTCGCTGACGCTGGAACTTGGCGGCAAGTCACCGTTCATCGTCTTCGACGATGCCGATATCGACGGCGCGGTCGAGGGCGTGGTCGATGCCATCTGGTTCAACCAGGGCCAGGTCTGCTGCGCCGGCTCGCGCATTCTGGTGCAGGAAGGCGTGGCGCCGAAATTCCATGCCCGGCTGCGTCGCCGGATGCAGACGCTGCGTGTCGGCCATCCGCTCGACAAGGCGATCGACATGGGCGCGATCATCGACCCGGTGCAGCTCCGCCGCATCGAAAAACTGGTCAACCAGGGCGTCGAGGAAGGCGCCGAACTCTTCCAGAGCGAAATCGACCTGCCGAAGACTGGCTCTTTCTATCGCCCCACTTTGCTTGCCAACGTCCAACCGACCTCGATCGTCGCCACCGAGGAAATCTTCGGGCCGGTCGCCGTCTCCATGACCTTCCGCACGCCGGAAGAGGCGGTGCAGCTTGCCAATCACACCCGCTACGGCCTCGCGGCATCCGTCTGGAGCGAGACGATCGGCCTAGCCTTGCATGTCGCGGCAAAGCTCGCAGCGGGCGTCGTCTGGGTCAATGCCACCAATCTCTTCGATGCCTCGGCCGGTTTCGGCGGCAAGAAGGAGTCCGGCTTTGGCCGCGAGGGCGGCAAGGAAGGCGCATACGAATATCTGAAGCCGAAGGCCTGGGCCAATGCCAAGCCACGTGCGGAAATCGCCGTGCCGCAGCTCAAGACCACGCCCGGCGATTTCGCAGCCCCGGTGGTCGACCGTACGGCAAAGCTTTTCGTCGGCGGCAAGCAGGCGCGGCCGGACGGCAATTATTCGCGGCCGATCCTGTCGCCCAAGGGCAAGGTGGTCGGCGAAGTCGGCGAGGGCAATCGCAAGGACATCCGCAATGCCGTTGCCGCGGCGCAATCCGCCTCCGGCTGGGCCTCCGCCACAGCGCATAACCGGGCGCAGATCCTTTATTACATCGCCGAGAACCTGGCGTCCCGCGAGGATGAATTCGCCGCCCGCATCGCCGCCCAGACCGGCCGCAGCCCGGCCTCGGCCAAAGCGGAAGTCGAGGCTGCCGTCTCGCGTCTCTTCACCTATGGCGCCTGGGCCGACAAATATGAGGGCCTGATCCACACGCCGCCGCTGCGGGGCGTGGCACTGGCGCTGCCGGAACCGCAGGGCGTGGTCGGCGTGATCTGCCCGCCGGAAATGCCGCTGCTCGGCTTCATCTCGCTGGTCGCCCCGCTGGTCGCCGTCGGCAATCGCGTTGTCACCGTGCCTAGCGAACCCTATCCGCTGTCGGCCACGGATTTCTACACCGTGCTCGAAACCTCCGATGTCCCGGCCGGCGTGATCAACATCGTCACCGGTTCGGCGATGGAGCTCGGCAAGTCGCTCGCCAGCCACAACGATGTCGACGCACTCTGGGCTTTCGGCTCGCAGGCGCTGTCGGCGATGGCGGAAAAGGCCTCGATCGGCAATCTGAAGCGTGTGTTTACCGATTACGGCAAGGGCTTCGACTGGATGGACCCCGCCCAGGGCGAGGGCCCGCTTTTCCTGCGCCGCGCGACGGACGTGAAGAACGTCTGGATTCCCTACGGGGAATGAGGGTTTCCTCCGCTCGACGGGCAGGTCAATCACCGATGCACTGAACACTCCTCTCGATAGGGAGGAGTGTCTTCTTCACCGAAGCATTGCCGCAGCAAGGAGAACTTGGGGCGCCAGCGGCGATGCACATTCCACCTCGCCCCGGGGCAGTTTTCGGCGCAGCCGGAAAAGCCTCGAAGGGTCCATATCGCGGCATATCCCCCCATTCTTCGACAGTCCCAAAAATGGTCGGACAACCGATGGCGAGAATCTGCCAAGGTCTCACCGCCGGGATCATGCTTTGTGGGGAAGCCGGCATTCAAGGGGTGAGAGACGTGATGAAATTTCTGAGACTTTCCGTCGTCGCGATGGCTTTGATCGGMATTCTCGGCGGCGCGGTGGCATCCGCCGAAACGCTGACTTTCCAGCTCAGCAATGATTATGGCGCGGTGGATATGGAGTTCTACAGCCAGGACCGCGACCATGTCTGGCCGGGCAATGGCCAGATCTATCCGCTGCTCGAGGGCCGCCAGCACATCACCTTGTCCTGCCAGGACGACGAGAATATCTGCTACGGCGCCTGGGTCTCGGGCGACAAGAACGGCATCTACTGGGGCGTCGGCCCAGGCCAGCGCGGATCGTGCCCGAACTGCTGCTATCATTGCAACGGCGGCAGCACGCGGCTGATCTCGATCCAGGAATAATCAGGCAAGCAAGGCGGTCATGGCGATCCATGGCCGTGCGCCTTCCGATGGCTCCAACCACGCTTGACCATCGCGGTCCGACCTTCTATTTAGAATTATTCTAAAAAGGTGCCGCGATGTTCACCAATCCTTTCAGCCCGTCAAAGCGGCCGCTGTCTTCTCTCTCCGAGCAGGAGATCTTGGCGCTTGCCATTTCCAATGAGGAAGACGACGGCCGCATCTATCTCGCCTATGCCGATGCGCTACGCACGGACTACCCGCATTCGGCGAAAGTGTTCGAGGACATGGCGGAGGAGGAGAGCCATCACCGCCAGATCCTGATCGATGAGCATAAGGTGCGCTTCGGCAACCGCATTCCACTGGTCCGCCGCGAGCACGTGCGCGAATTCCCCGAACGCAAGCCCGATTGGCTGATCCGCACGCTGTCGGTGGCCGAAGCCCGCAAGCAGGCCGAACTGATGGAGGAAGCCGCCCATCGCTTCTACCTCAAGGCCGCACAGCAGTCGACGGATGCCTCGACGCGCAAGCTGCTGGGCGACTTGGCCATTGCCGAGAAGCAGCATGAAGGGCTGGCGCATCAACTGGGCGAAAAATATCTGCCGGACGATGCCCGCGAGGAAGAGGACGAGACCGCGCGGCGGCAATTGGTGCTTACCTGGGTGCAGCCCGGTCTTGCCGGGCTGATGGACGGATCGGTGTCGACGCTGGCGCCGATCTTCGCCGCCGCCTTCGCCACCGGCGACACGACAAAAACCTTCCTGGTTGGCCTGTCGGCTGCAGTCGGCGCCGGCATTTCCATGGGCTTCACCGAGGCGGCGCATGACGATGGCGTGATTTCCGGGCGCGGCTCRCCGATCAAGCGCGGCGTCGCTTCGGGCGTCATGACCGCCATTGGCGGGCTGGGGCATGCGCTGCCCTATCTGATCCCGAATTTCCGGCTGGCGACGACGATCGCGGTGATCGTGGTGTTCGTCGAACTCTGGGCGATCGCCTTCATCCAGAACCGCTATATGGAGACGCCGTTCTTCAAGGCGGTGCTGCAAGTGGTGCTGGGCGGGGCACTGGTGCTGGCGGCCGGCATATTGATAGGAAACGCCTGACGGAGACCGTCAGGCGTTTGTAAAAACTCAGCAAATCGTCGATCAGTTGTTGACGGCGCCGACCACGACTTCGTCGGAATTCTCGATCGTCACCCAGCGGCCCGTGTTGAACGAGGCCTGCCGCTTCAGATAGCGGTAGGGCGTGTCGGACCAGAGCTTGACCTCGCTGGTCAGGTTGTCGAGGATATAGTCACCATCGGAGGTCCGGAGCGTCAGCACCGCATGGCCTTCGCCATCGGGCTTGCGCACCACGGTCATCAGCAGGTCGGCCGGCGAGAAACCCGCCTGCAGCAGCATGCGGCGCTTGAGCAGCGCGAAATCCTCGCAATCGCCGGCATAGGTCGGATAGGCCCAGACCTCATCCTTGCCGTAGAGTTCCTGGTCGGTCATCGGAATGATGTCGTGATTGACCTTGAGGTTGACGTCCTGGACGATATCCCAGCCATGCTCGGTAACGCGCGGCGCCACGGTGTTGGCCGACTTGATATTGCACTCGTCCTCATGGATCTGGCAGAATTCGTAATGGCCGATCGGCTGCGAGGTGATCGCGCCCACCTGCATGAAGCGGGAAGCCGCATCTGCATTGGAGCTCAGAAGAAGCCCTGCCAACACGGACGCAATCGTCCAGCCAGCCTTTGTGATGATCCCGGTCATTGCCCGCCCCATTCATCCGTTAACAAAGAGTAAACAGGATCAGGGGCGAAATTGTCAACGCGTTAAGGAACCGTTAACCATAATGTTCGTTTAACATGGTTAAGAGCGGGGCGGTATTTAAGCATCTTGTGACATTGCGAGCACAGCCGAACAGATTCGCTCAAGGTCCTCCGGCCGCGACAGGCGATGGTCGCCTTCTCGAATCAAGGTCAGGATCGCGTCGTCGCCGACGATTTTCTCCATGACCGTCATCGCGTGCTTATAAGGGACGTCGGGGTCCTTCATGCCCTGCAGGATATGCACCGGGCAGCCGGTTTCGATCAGCCCGTCCATCACCCGGTTGGCGCGGCCGTCCTCGATCAGCGCTTTGGTGTAGCGATAGGGTTCCGGGGAATATTGCGACGGCTTTTCGAAATAGCCCTTCTGGTCGAGCTCGCCGCGCTCCTTGTCGGTCAGCCGCGGCTCGATCAGTTCGGCGGTGAAATCCGGCGCCGGCGCGATCAGCACGATGCCGGCCAGCCGCTTGCCCTGCTTGGCTTTGCGCAGTTCTTGCGTGATCCTGAGTGCAATCCAGCCGCCCATCGACGAGCCGACCAGGATCAGGCGCCGCTTGCCGGTAAAGGCCTTGAGCACGGCCATGGCGTCTTCGAGCCAGATGGAGATCGTGCCACCGGTATAGTGTCCGCTCGACCGTCCGTGCCCGCTATAGTCGAATCGCACGAAGCCAAGCCCGTGCGCCAGCGAAAATTCCTCGAGCGCCACGGCTTTCGTGCCGGTCATGTCGGAGAGAAAGCCGCCGCACCAGACGACCACCGTTTTCGCCTTCTTGCCCGCAGGCTCGCAGGCGATAACGGCGATATCGCGCGGGCTGTCACCGGCGCCCGCGGCAATGAATGTCGGCGATTGTGTGGAAGCAGTCATCGAAAGTCCTTGTCGGCTCTTGCAAACCGGTGAAATTGCACCATTTTCAGGGATGATTTTTGTCAGAAGTCATGCTACGAAGTCTTCTCTCAGCCGGATCGCCATTGCATTCGAATGCCGCTGATGGCAGAGGAAACCGCTATTGTAAACAATCCAGGAGAATACGACCATTCGCAGACCTTTCAAGGCGGAAGGCCCTACCAAAGACGGACCGCGTTCGAATAGGGAAATCCGCGTCCCCCGCATTCAGCTCATTGACGCAGAAGGCGCCAATCAAGGCATTGTGCCGACCGACCAGGCACTGGCCATGGCGGAAGCCGCCGGCCTCGATCTCGTCGAGATCTCGCCCAACACCGAACCGCCGGTGTGCAAGATTCTCGACCTGGGCAAACTGAAGTATCAGACCCAGAAGAAGACGGCCGAAGCCCGCAAGAAACAGAAGATCATTGAAATCAAAGAAATCAAGATGCGTCCCAACATCGACACGCACGATTACGACGTGAAGATGAAGGCCATCCAGCGTTTCTTCGACGACGGCGACAAGGTCAAGGTGACCTTGAAATTCCGTGGCCGTGAAATGGCTCACATGGAGCTCGGCATGAAGCTCCTGCACCAGGTTCGCGACGACACTCAGGCCATTGCCAAGGTCGAGGCCGAGCCGAAGCTCGAGGGACGTCAGATGATGATGGTCCTGGCGCCGAAATAAGCGCCATCCGGCAGATTCCCAGAAAAAGCCGTCCGGCGCGCGCCCCGGACGGCTTTTTGCTGACAGGACGCTGACAGGCGGACTCAGCAAGCTGTCAGCATGGATGCGGCATCATCCTCTCATGGAATCGATACGGCGATTCCAGCGAAAGCGGGTCGGACCCGCGATCTAGGAGAGGTCAACATGCAATTGAAATCCCTGGGAGTAAAAGGGCGTCGGGCAATCCTCGCGTCCACGGTCGCGTTGTCATGGCTCGTGACCAACCCGCTACTGCCGAACCTCGAAGGCGCCGCCTTCGCCAAAGGCAATCACGGCCAGCACGATCAAGGCGTCGGCGGCAAGCACGGCACCCACCATGGCAAGACCGAGACGCATCACAACCACCGTGGTGGCAAAAGCAATTCGACGACCCAGACGACCACCGATGATGACGACGATAGTTCGGACGATGACAGTTCCGACGACGACGGCACGGATGACGACAGCACCGACGACGATAGCGGCGGCACCGACGACAATGGCACCGATGACGATGCCGGCGGCGTCGACGACTGATCCTGCTTGAATTTTCCAAACGGTTCGCCGCCCCCGCCGCCCAGCACCGGCGAACCTGCCCGCCACTCCCCCGGTGGCGGGCCTCACTGCCGATTCGATTTGATTGACCGTCGCCCGGGCTGCGTCCATGATTGGTTTTCCGAGTTGAGGCGGTCCGCATGATCGAAAGGCGCTCATTTATCGTGCTTGTGGCGCTGACAACGCTGCTTCTGCCGGCGCCAGGCCCGCTCAGGCCTGCGCATGCGGACGACGGCGGTCATGATGATGGCGGTCACGACGATGGAGGCCATGATGACGGTGGGCATGACGATGGCGGGCACAACAACGATGACGGCGGCGGCGACAACAACAATGACAACGGCGCCAATACCAGCAATCATCCTGGCACCGACCAGGACCAGGCCCTGCGTGCGGTCAGGAACGGCAGTATCATTTCGTTGAAGAAGGCGCTCGGGATCGTCGACACGCGCTTTCGCGGCAAGGTCATTGACGTCAAGCTGGTCTCGATCCTCGGCCGGGCACAATACCGGATCAAGATGCGGCATTCGGACGGCGTGATCTCGACCATCCGGCTGGACGCCAAGACCGGCGCCTTCGTGGGAATTCTGGGATTCTGAGGATAAAATGCGCATTCTGCTTGCCGAAGACGATGGCGCGATTGCTGCCCTGGTAGCCGGCCAGCTCGACGCCGCCGGCTACCTGACGGAGCGCGCCACGCATGGGCCGGAGATCTGGGAACGTGGCGAGACGGGTGACTATGCCGCCATCATTCTCGACCTTGGCCTGCCGGGCATGGATGGCCTTTCCATCCTTCGCCGCTGGCGCCAGGCAGGCGTCGTCACCCCCGTCCTGGTGCTGACGGCGCGCGGTTCGTGGATGGAGCGCGTCGACGGTTTCGACGCCGGCGCAGATGATTATCTGCCAAAACCGTTTCGCGCCGAGGAACTGCTGGCACGGCTGCGCGCGCTCTTGCGCCGCTCGCAGCTACGCGCCCAGGTTCTCGTCACCGCCGGCCGTTTCGGTCTCGATGAGATCGCCAAACGCATCAGTTTCGACAACCAGCCGATCGAAGTCAGCCCGATGGAATACCGGCTGCTCTCCTATCTCGTCAGTCGGCCGGGCCAGGCGGTATCGGCGATGGAACTGGCGACGCATGTGCAGGGGCGCGACGACGACGCGGCCAAGAACGCCATCGAGGCGATGGTGACGCGGCTCAGGAAGAAGACGGCGCCCGATTCGATCCAGAACCGGCGCGGCTTCGGCTACCTCATCACAGGCGATGCGGAATGATCCGCTCCCTGCGGTTCCGGCTGGCAGTCGGCGCCGCGGTGGCGATCGCGGTGGCCTTGCTGCTCGTCTGGTGGACCCTCAGTCGTGTCTTCACAGACTATGTTGTCGACCAATATCGCACGGAGATGACCGTGCTTTCAGACAGTCTGACGGCGGCGGTGACGATCGAGAACGGCCGGCCCCGGCTTTCCAGCACCCCATCCGATCCGCGGCTCAACCTTCCCGCTGGAGGGCGCTATTGGGAGCTTGAAGTTGGCGAAAAGGTCGTTGAGCGCTCCCGCTCGCTCTGGGACACGGTGATCGCCGACGAAAGCCTTAAGGCATCAAAATACCGCGACTTCAAGATCGGCACCGGGCCGGACGGCAATGATATCCTGGTCATGGCGCAGAAATCTCGGATCGGGGAGGGGCAGAATGCCCAGATTTTCTGCATCTACACCGCTTTCCCCAAATCCGAGCTGAACGTGGCTCTCACCGGCTTTCATGGCCAGTTGCAATTGATGCTGCTGATCACCGCCGCCCTGCTGGCCACCGGCGCCACGATCCAGGCGGCAGCCGGCCTCGCACCGCTCGATCGCCTCAGGCGCAAGATAGCCGAGATCCGCGCCGGCACGCTGACCGAACTCGGCAATGAAGGACCAAGCGAGGTGCTGCCGCTGGTGCGCGAGATCGACCTTCTGCTCAAGGAGCGCGAAACCGCCGTCGAGCGGGCGCGCAGCCGTGCCTCCGATCTCGCCCATGGCCTCAAGACGCCGCTGACGGTGCTGGCGCAACTCGCTGCATCGATGGACCCGGAATCGGCGGCGATGGCGCTCAAGCAGGTCGATGCCATCCGCCAGCGCGCCGACCGGCAATTGCAGGCCGCCCGCCTGGGTGTCGAGCGCATGGCGACGGCCGATGTCGGGGACCTGACGCACAGGCTGATCCAGGTCCTGAAGCCGTTGACCGACCAGCGTGCATTGCGCTGGAAGGTCGACATGACCGGCGACCTGAAGGTGACGATCGATCCGGCCGACCTCGCCGAAGCCATCGGCAATGTGCTGGACAATGCGACGAAATGGGCCAATGCCGTGATCGCGGTGACGGCTGAGAGACGCGGCGAGCGGGTGATCCTCGTCGTTGCCGACGATGGCCCCGGCGTCGAAGAAAGCCAGTATGACGACATCCTCAAACGCGGCCAGCACGCCGATGACGAGACAGGCGGGTCCGGCCTCGGACTGGCGATCACCCGCGATATCGCCGAGGCCTATGGCGCAAGTATCGTGCCCGGCCGCTCGGACCTAGGAGGGCTGGAAATCACGCTCGACATGCCGGTCAATCCGCCCCGCCATACGGTGGCAAGGCCGGTGTGACCTCTATTTTGCCGTGGGAGAAATCCAGGCGTAGCCGAACGCGTAGCTGTCCTGATTATGCGCAAAATGATAGGGCAGTGCGAGTGAGCGCGCATCGATCCTGGCGTCTGCATATCCGTTGGCCGCCAGCCACTGGCGAAGCGCTTCCGGCATCTCGCCATCTCCAGGCATCGACCAGGCAAGCAGCAGCGGTCGCGTGGCGCTGGCGGAAAAGGACAGCGTAAAATCGGGATGTTGGGGTGTCATCGCCGGCACACCTGGAAGCAGCAGGGCGATATTGCCGGCGAGGCGCCGGTCGCCGGCAATCACCACGGCGGGAGCGATTTTGGGCTCCGACACGACGCTTTCGACAAAGCGGTCTGTCGGAATGTTGAGCCGCGTATAGCCCCCTGAAGGCGCCATCAGGACGCGGAGCGCGATGCTGGCCGGCACCGCGATCAGGATGATCAGCGGTATCGCCAGCAGGCCGGGATGCTTCAGGCGGTTGGCAGCGTCCACCGCTTCGATCTTCAGGCAGAGATAAAGCGGCAGGATCAGCAGGAAGGGATCGAGCCAGCGTTCGCGCACCATGACCGTCCCCGTGCCGATGATGACGAGCAGCAAGGCGGCCAGCAGGATCAGCAGCATCCGCTCGATGATGCGGATCGTCGGCGACGATGCCGTCAGCACGGTCCACGCCTGCCGACGATAGACGCCGGTAAAAATCACCAGCGTCAGCGCCGAAAATGCGAGAAAAGCCACGGCCAGCGACGCCACACCCCTGATCGACGAGACCAGCCCGGGTGAGGTCTTGTGGTGATCCTTCATCTTGCCGAGTGTCTCGGCGGTCGCGAAATCCAGATGCCGGATCAACCAGATTGCATGCGGCAGGACAAGCACGAAGGCCAGAAGCAGGGCGATAAGAAGCCGCCAGTTCCATATCCGGTCGCGCAAATCCCGCTCCGGCAACACGGCAAGCAGGGCGGCCACCGGCAGGAGCACGAAATTATACTTCGCCAGCACCCCCAATGCGACCGCAAGGCCGGCGATCAGATATGCAAAAATGTCCGGCCGGACCAGGATGCGGCACAAGGCATAAAGGAAGAGAGCGGTTGCCGCGATCAGGGCCACGGTATGGGCGAGATCCTGTTCGGCCATGAACGAGACCTGCGGCAGGGTGAGCAGGCCGAGGACGGCAATGATCTGAAGACTGCGATCCCTGAGCACCTGGCGCGCCGCCAGCCAGGAAAGCAGATAGGTCGAGAACAGCAGCGCATTCTTGAGCAGGCTCAGCCCGAGCAAGGATCTGCCGACCAGAGCGAAGGTGCCGATCTGCAGCCAGTTATAGAGTGGCGGCTGCGGTCCGTAGCCGAGCGCCAGCCATTGCGAGAAGAACACCTGCTCGGCTTCGTCGAGCTCCAGCGATGCCGGCAGGCTCAGGCGAACGATGATGTTGACGGCGAAATAGAGCGCCAGAACCAGGAAGAGCAGGCTGACGGGCCGCGCGATCCGGGACGCCACATCAATCCTCGCCGTAGGTCTTGCGGATCACATAGCTGATCGTGCCGGTATGCGAGCGGGCGAGCATTTCGGCGAGAATGCCGGTGGTGATCATCTGCACAGAGCCGATGAACAGCATCATGGCAATGGTCAGCATGGGCCGCGTGCCGATGCTTTCGCCGAAACCGAATTTCAGGATGAAGAGATAGAGGAACATCAAGGCGCTGATGCCGCCGAAGGAGAGCCCGATCATGCCGAAGAAATGGCCGGGCCTCGCCCGGAACCGCATGAAGAACAGCACGGCGAGCAGATCGAGGATCACCCGGAAGGTGCGGGAAATGCCGTATTTCGAGGTGCCGAACTGGCGGGCATGGTGGTTGACCACCACCTCACCGATGCGTGTCGACGGCACGACGCTCGCCACCCAGGCCGGAATGAAGCGATGCATGCCGCCCATGATCCGGACCTGCTTGACGATCTCGCCGCGATAGAGTTTCAGCCCGCAGCCATAGTCATGAATCTTGATGCCGGTAATATTGCCGATCAGCCGGTTGGCGATCCAGGAGGGAATGAGCCGCAGCCAAAGCCCATCCTGCCGGCTCTTGCGCCAGCCGCAGAGCATGTCGAGCTCGCGCTCTTCGAGTTCAACGATCATCCGCGGAATGTCGAAGGGATCATTCTGCAGATCGCCGTCGAGCGTGGCGATCAGCCGGCCACGTGCCGCATCGAAACCGGCCTGCAGGCCGGCTGCCTGGCCGAAATTGCGCTGGAATTCGATGATCCTGAGATCGAAGCCGGGCTTGCCGAGCTCCTTGCGGGCGCGCGCGAGCGTTGCATCGGTCGAGCCGTCGTCGATGATGATGAGTTCCCACGGCTTGCCGAAATCCTTGAGCGCCTCGGCGACCCGCTCGATCATCAAGGTGACGTTCTCTTCCTCATTGTGCAGGGGAATGAGGACGGAGAGCTCAATCGCATATGCCGGCTCGGTGTCGGCCTGCAAGGCGGATGGTGACTGTAACAACGCGGGTTGCTCCGGAATGGGCTGGTTTTGCAAGCGCCTTCTGTTATAGCAGGCGCCGCAGCAAAGCAATCGATAGGGAAGGCCCACAGTTCCATGCAGGATTGGTTTCGCCGAAACCGCATAGCACTTCTGGCGGTTCTGGTGATCGCCGCCTATGCCGGCTTCGTGCAATGGATCTGGGGCTGGGGCGTCATCCTGGAAGGCTGGCGCGCTGTCGGCGTCTGGACCATTCTCGCGGCCTTGGCGCTGCTGGTTGGCACCTATGTCATCCGGACGCATCGCATGCAGGATTATTTTCCGCGCGAGACGGCCGGCCGCTTCCTCTGGCTGTTCCGGGTGACGCAGATCCACAATCTGCTCAACATCATGCTGCCTTTTCGTGCCGGCGAGACCAGCTTTCCGCTGCTGATGCGCTCGGAATTCGGCGTGCCGCTGGCGCATGGCACGGCCGCGCTGCTGGTTTTGCGCCTGCTCGACCTACATGCGCTGCTGGCGGCGGCGGGGGTGGGGCTGGTGGCGGATACAGGATATAAGGTGTGGGCGTGCGTGGTCTGGCTGATTTTTCTTGTTCTGCCGCTGCTGCTCTTTCCGTTGAAAGAGCCGGCCGTCGGGCTGGCCCGGCGGAAGCTGCCGGAAAAGATCGTCAAATTTGCCGATCAGATCGAGGATGGCATTCCGCGCGACGTCGCAGCTTTTTTGCGCGCCTGGTTTCTCACCGTGCTGAATTGGGGCGTCAAAGTCATCGTGCTGGCCTGGGTGCTGCGCCTGATGGGCATTGACCCGATCGCGGCCTGTTTTGGCGGGGCGCTGGGTGGAGAATTGTCGTCTGTGCTGCCGGTGCATGCGCCGGGTGGCGTCGGGACATATCCGGCTGGCATTGCGGCGGGGGCGGCGGCGTTTGGGATTAGCAAGGCGTCGCTGTCACTGCTGGCGAAGGCGAGCATCAATGCGCATTTGTTGGTGATCGTTTCTGCCGTCGTGGGAACGGGAATCTCTCTCCTGCTGCCAGCACCCCCCTCTGTCCTGCCGGACATCTCCCCCTCAAGGGGGGAGATTGGCAAGCGGCACGCTTCCCGCCC
>NZ_JBFUFF010000045.1:0-49564 GCF_056403555.1 Rhizobium sp. P2_G2 | reverse complement strand
CAGTCCAGGTCATCGGAAACCCCATTTTGATTTAGCACCAAAAGGGAATCACAACCTGCTGTTATCGCTCAACTACTTTTAAATCGGGCTCTGAGGGAAGGTCCGCGATAGCATGCGGACCTTCGCCCATGTCAACGGTTGTTCAATTGCGAGCGCACGAGCACCAGTCCGCGTTCGGTGATGCGATAGGGCTGGCCCCTTGACGACGAGATCGCCTTCAACCGCTTGAGCTTGCGGAACAGGTCGAGGTCGAGGCTGGGATAGCGCCAGCCTTCCCGATTGAAGCAGGCGACGTGGTCGATCTTGGTCTTCGAGCGAAGATGCTCGATCCAGCCGCCCTGGGCGAGCAGGTGCAGGATGCGCTGTTCGGCGCGGGTGATATCCATGATGAGATGTCCGGACAAGAGAAATGGTCCGGCGCCTGGCAGAGCATGCTCTGGGGCCGGGATGCATGTTCTCCGCTGCGCGCGTGGCGATCGAACATCTTTCGATCGCAAAATCGCGGGCAGGGTCCGTCAGGCAATCTCAGACAAGTTGGACATCAGAACTCCTTTGGGAGAGCTTCAATTTAGCCGCTACGGCTCCGGCGTCAACCCAGGATAATTGCCGGAAGGCCTTGACCGGCAAGGTTTTCCGGGTTTCGATTGATAACGGGGACTGTCTCAACAGGAGCGCCGATGCCGACCATCCGCAGCGCACGCGAAGACGAAGCGGCAGACATCGCCGCCGTGGGCATGCGCGCCTGGGCGAGCGCGGTTGCCGGCTGGGTGGACGCCGAACTGATGTGGGAAAATGCGGAGCGCGCCTTCGCCAATTTCACCCGCAACAGCTTTCTCACCATCGATATTGCCGAACAGGGTGGGCAGATCCTTGCCTGGGCGGCACGGGAGAATTTCGACAATCACATCACCGATCTCTGGGTCGATCCGGTCTGGCAGGGGCAGGGCGTGGGCCGCACGCTGCTCGCCAAGCAGGAGGAAGAGATTGCCGCGCAAGGCTATGACAATGTGCGCATCGAGACGCATTCGCAGAATGCGCATGCGATCGCATTCCTGCAGCGCCAGGGCTATGCCATCCGCTGGATGACAGCTGTCTGGTCGCCGCAGCTCGACCGCGACGTCGACACGGTTGGGCTGGTCAAACCGCTGGAGGCGCAGGAAAAGCCGTCCGTCTACGCGGAGTTCTGACCGGACTCAGTATTCCTTGTCGAAGAACACGCCGCCGGCGGTCGAGGCGTCGGAGCCCGCTTCGCCGCGCAATTTCACGCCCTTGCCGATGTCGAGATTGATGATGACATTCGTGGTGTTGTCGGTGGTATCCTGTTGAAGCTGCAGATAGGTGCGCTTGTTGAGGTATTTGCCGACCGAGACATTGCTCTTGCCGTTTTCGTCCGTACCCACGTCGAGATCGTCGACGCCGAGGCCCTGGCGCAGCCGGTTGAACAGCGAATTCGACTGGCCGCCGGCCAGCGTCGACACGGCATCGGCGAGCTGGGCGATCTGCACCGGCGACAGTTCTGCTGAATTGCGCCCAAAAATCAGCAGCGCCAGCACCTCGTCCTGCGGCAACGAGGGCGACGACGAGAAGGTGACATTCGGATTGTTGGCGAGGCCGCTGACGATGACGCTGACCGTCGTCGCCTCGACCGTCGACGTCGCAGTCATATCGATGGCCGGCGTCAGGTTGCCGCCGAAGGAAATCTGGCCCGCGGTGAAATCCAGCCTGCGGCCGACAATCGACAGGCGCCCGCGCAGCATCTTGAAGCCGCCCGTGACGTCGGGGGCGCCGGCATTGYCTGATATCATGATCTTGCCGCCGAGTTCCGCATCGATGCCGCGGCCGCGGACGAAAATTTGCCTCGGCGCGGAGATGGTAAGATCGAAATTCACCCCACCGGCATCCTTGCCGGTCTTGGTGCCAGGCTGGTTTTCCTTGATCCTGGCTGCCTGGATGGCAACGGCGCGCGATGGATGCTTGTGCTTGATCTGGATCTGCGCCAGCGTTCCCGGCAGTTTTTGCGGGATGGTGATGTCGGCGCGACGCACATCGACGCGTCCACCCACCGTGGGACCTCTGATAAGGCTGCCGGTGACGGTCAGATCGCCGTTCAGCTTGGCGGCCAAAACCTTGCCGTCGGTATAGACAGCATTTTTCAGCGCGATCTTCAGGTCGGCGGGAAAGCCCGAGGCGGGTGTGATGCCGATGGTTCCCGAGACGTTGAGCGTGCCGCCACCGGAGAGTTTCCCGCTCAGGTTGGCGACGCGGGCCTGTTTGCCGTCGAGGTCGACGGTGGCGGCAAGACCGTTGACCGTGAGGTTCTGGCGGATCAGGGTCAAGGTTGCGCCGCTGGTGGAAATCCGGCCGGAGATCGACGGGTTTGCAGTCGAACCGCTGACGGCAATGTCGAACCTCGCATTGCCGCGAAGATCGACGCCCTGCGTGGCTAGAAGTCCGCCCAAAGCCGGGAAGGGCAGTTGGCCGTTGATTTTCAGGTTGAGCGCCTTGCTGCCGGCGATCGCCACGGTGCCGCCGGCTCTCAGCGACAGGCCGTCGCCGCTGCGCGCATTGGCATCGAGCGTCAGGATGTTCCGGGCGAGTTGTCCCTTGGCGGTGACCGAGAAGTTCTTGAGACCGGCGCTGCGTGTCTGGCTGATGGCGGCGTTCTGCCACGCGGTGTCGAAAGTCACGACGGACGCGGTGGGATCGCCCTTGGCGGTGACCGTCGCCGAGATCGTGCCATCGGCGCCGAGCGAGGGGGCAAAGGCATTGGCAATGCTTGCGGGCAGGGCGGTGACCCTGGCGGTGAGATCGAGCGCCTTGCCGGCATTGCCGGTCAAGGTGATCGAGCCCTTGCCGGCGCTGATCGACAGGCTGGTGAGCGATAAGGTGCCATTCTTGATGGCGAAGGAGGTCGGCCTGTTAAGCTTTACCGGGATCCTCTTCGGAGCGGCGGCGAAGCTGTCGAGGGACACATTCAGGCCATCGGGCAATTGCTCAATCGCCCCCTTCGCCGTCAGCGGCGACGCGTCATAGAGGCTTTTCAGGTCGAAAGCGGTCTTGGTGCCGGCGTGGTCAATGTCGAGTGCTAGCCTTGCAATCACATTCGTGCCCGACGCCACGCGGTCGGCGGTGACTTTTCCGGAAATCTGGCCGCTGGCGAGATCGGCGATCTTCAGATCGACCATCGGTTTGACGATCTCGGCGCCGCCGGCGGAAAGCCTGGGACCGCTGGCGGTGATGGCGCCACTGATCTTGCCATTCTGCGACTGGAAGTCGGCCGAACCCTTGATCGCGCCATCGGCCTTCTGGCCGGCAAAGGCCGCCAGCAGTGCCACATCCGGGAGGTCAAAATCGATCTTGCCTGTCGGGAGGAAGTCCGGGCCGAGGTTGAGCGCGCCCGACAGTGTGTTCTTGCCGACATCGAGCGTCAGCGCCGGCAGCGCCACCTTGCCATTGTCGCGGATCGCTTCGACATGGATATCGATCGCCTGCTTGCGGATCGTCCCGGTCGCCGCGACCTTGGCGTCGATCTTGCCGGAGGTTGAGGTGATGTCGGCTGCGCCCTTGAGCGCGCCTTCCGCCTTTTGGCCAGCCATGGCGGCGAGCAAAGCCAGATCGGGCAGATCGAAATCGACTTTGCCGGTCGGCAGGAAATCCGTGCCGAGCGTGATCGCGCCGTTGAGCCTGTTCTTGCCGACATCGAGTGTCAGCGAGGGCAGGGAGACGGCACCATGGTCAAGGCTGACATCCGCCCGCGCTTTGATGGCCTGCTGGCGGACTGAGCCGTCGGCATCCAGCTTGATGCCGATCTTGCCATCCCTGGACGTGATGTCGGCGCGGCCCTTCAGTGCGCCCTCGGCCTTCTGCTCGACGATGGCGGCAAGCGCGCCGGCATCCGGGATATCGAAGGTCACGTGGCCAGCCGGCTGGAATTTCCAATCGAAGCCAAGCGCGCCGCCGAAACTGCTCTTGCCGATCGTGGCTGTGAATGTGGGCACGGCGACCTGGTCGTCGTCCAGCTTCACGTTTGCGGAAAGATGCGTGGGCTGGCCGCGCAGAGCCGTGTCTGCAGTCACCGAAAGTGTATTGTCGGCGAACTGTCCCCTGGCGGTGACAGCGAGTGCCGGCAATTTGGCATTCCGGGTCTGGCTGGTTGCGAGATCTGCGATCCTGGTGTCGAAGGCGATGACCGGCGTCGAGGCATCACCGCTCACCTTGATATTGGCCGATATCAGGCCCGCGGCATCCAGCCCGGGCGCAAAAGCGTTGGCAATCGCGAGCGGTAGCCGATCGATCTGCGCGGTCAGGTCAAGCGTCTTGCCCGCGGTGCCATTGACGGTGATCGACCCATCGCCGAGCGCGATCAGGAGATGATCGAGGCTGACAACGCCGCCCCTGAACAGGATGTCTTTCGGCTGGCTGAGCTTGACCGGAACATTGCGCGGCGCCGCCGAGAATTCGGACAGTGTCAGCTTCAGTGCGCCGTCATCCTGCGCCAACTGGCCGGATGCACTGAGCGGATGAGCGTCATATTGGCCGGAGAGATCGAATTGGGTTTGTCGATCGACCAGATCGAAATTCAGCGCCAGCGAATCGAGATGGTTGGCGCCGAACGAAAGCTGGTCGGCCTTCACATGTCCGGAAAGCTGGCCGGTAGCCAGATCGGCGATGGTGAGGTCCACTTCGGGGTGAACGATCTGCGCCCCATTTGTGGTGATCGTCGTGCCGATGGCGGTGATCTTACCGCTGATCTTGCCATCGGTGGTGATGATATCGGCATTGCCCTTCAATGTGCCGTCTGCCTTTTGACCGGCGAAGGCGGCGAGAAGGCCGATATCTGGGAAATCGAAGCTCAGCTTGCCGGTCGGCAGGAAGGCTTTGTTCAGGGATAGTGCACCGGTCAGCGTGTTCGTGCCGACATTGACGCCGAGCGATGGAATGGAGATCGCACCCTTGTCGGAAACGATATGTGTGTTGATGTCGATCGCCTGATTGCGGATCAGGCCGGTGGCTGCAACCTTGGCGTCCACTTTGCCGGCGGTCGAAGCGATGTCGGCAGTGCCCTTCAAGGCGCCTTCAGCCTTCTGGCCCGCCATGGCGGCGAGCAAAGCAAGGTCGGGAAAGTCGAAATCCAGCTTGCCGGTTGGCAGGAGATCCGCGCCCAACGTGATCGCGCCGTTCAAATTGTTGGCGCCGACATCGAGCTTCAGTGAGGGCAGGGAAAGAGCACCATGGTCGAGGCTGATGTCAGCCAGTGCCGTGATCACCTGCTGACGCACTGTGCCATCGGCGTCGAGCCTGATGCCGATCTTGCCATTTTYGGAGGTGATGTCCGCGCCGCCCTTCAGCGCGCCCTCTGCCTTCTGGCCGATCACGGAGGCAAGTGCGCCGGCATCGGGAATGTCG
The DNA here is from genome assembly GCF_056403555.1 of Rhizobium sp. P2_G2. Taxonomy (NCBI): domain Bacteria; kingdom Pseudomonadati; phylum Pseudomonadota; class Alphaproteobacteria; order Hyphomicrobiales; family Rhizobiaceae; genus Rhizobium; species Rhizobium sp. P2_G2. The sequence continues at coordinate 44,158 of NZ_JBFUFF010000045.1, read as the reverse complement.
AAGGTCACGTGGCCTGCCGGCTGGAATTTCGGACCAAAGGCGAGCGTGCCGTCAAAACTGCTTCTGCCGATGGTGGCCTGGAATGTGGGGACGGCCACTTGGCCTTGGTCCAGCGTCACATTGGCGGAGAGATGCGTGGCTTGGTCACGGAGCGCTGTGTCCGCCGTCACCGAAAGCGCGTTATCGACAAACTGTCCCTTGGCGGTGATGGCAAGTGCCGGCAGCTTGGCGCTTCGCGTCTGGTTCGTCGCAAAATCCTGGATTTGCGTGTCGAAGGTGATGGCGGGCGTTGAGGCCTCTCCGCTCACCTTGATGTTGGCCGAGAGGTGGCCCTTGGCATCGAGATTGGGGGCGAAGGCATTGGCAAGTGCGAGCGGCAGCTGCTCGATCCGCGCCGTCAGGTCCAGCGTCTTTCCGGCGGTGCCGTTGACCACCAGTGATCCATCACCAAGCGCGATCGAGAGATTGTCGATACTGACGGCGCCATCCTTGATACGAATATTGTTGGGCTGATCCAACTTGATCGGAATATTGCGCGGCATCGCCGACAGTTCGGACAGCGTCAGCTTGAGACCGCCTTCGCCCGGCGCTAACCGACCGGCTGCGCTCAGGGGACGCGCATCATATTGCCCGGTGAGATCGAATTGTGTCTGGCGGTCCGCCAGTCCAAAGTTGAGCACCAGCAAATCCAGGCGATTTGCGCCTGAAGAAAGCTGCTCGGCCTTCACATGTCCGGAAAGCTGGCCGGCGGCCAGGTCGGCGACAGTGACGTCCATTTCGGGATGGACGATCTGCACCCCGTCTGTTGTGATCGTCGTGCCGGCGGCCGCCACCTTGCCACTGATCTTACCATTGGTGGCGATGAGATCGGCATTTCCCTTCAGCGCGCCATCTGCCGTCTGGCCGGCGAAGGCGGCGAGCAAGTTGATATCGGGGAAATCAAAACTCAGCCTGCCGGAGGGCAGGAAGGTTTTGTCCAGGGACAGCGCACCGGTCAGCGTGTTCTTGCCGACATTGACGGTAAGTGATGGGATGGATATCGAGCCGTTGTCTGACATCAAGTCGGTCCGGATATCGATCGCTTGATTGCGGATCAGGCCGGTTGCCGTCAATTTGGCGTCGATCTTCTTGTCCGCCGACGAGATATCGGCCGTGCCCTTGACCGCGCCCTCGGCTTTCTGCCCTGCCATGGAGGCCAGTAGTGCAAGGTCGGGGAAATCGAAATCGAGCTTGCCGGAGGGCAGGAACGCAGCGTCGAGTGTGATGCCGCCGGACAGCTTGTTGGGGCCGATGGTGGCATCGAGCGAAGGCAGCGAGATGCGGCCCTTATCAGAAACCACGTCGGCATTCAGATCGATGGTCTGACCCCTCAGATTGCCCTGTGCATTGACCTTGGCGTCGACTCGACCGTTTGCCGAGTTGATATCAGCGGCGCCCTTAAGCGATCCTTCCGCCTTCTGTCCGGCCATCGCCGCCAGTAGCGCGACATCCGGGAAATCGAAGCTGATCTTGCCGGAGGGCAGGAATTTCTCGTCGAGCGTCACGGCGCCGGCCAGCAGATTGCGCCCGATATCGATCCGAAGCGAGGGCAGAGCCAGCGCGCCCTTGTCGATGGTCGCCTCTACCAGTGCCTTGATGGCCTGGTTGCGGATCGTGCCGGTCGCGTCGACCTTGGCGTCGGTCTTGCCGTCCTTCGAGGCGATCTCGATGGCGCCTTTCACCGCACCTTCGGCCTTTTGGCCGACGATCGCGGCGAGCGCATTGGCATCAGGAATATCGAACGTGATACGGCCCGACGGTTGCGACTGCCGATCCAGGGCGAGCGCACCGGCGAAGCGGCTCGCGCCGACATCTGCGGTGAAGGATGGGATGGAGACTGCGCCGTCCGTGAGCGCAACGTCGGCCTTGGCGTTCGCTGTCTGATCACGCACGTTGCTCGTCGCTGTGACGGTGAGCGCATTGTCAGCGAATTCGCCCTTTGTCGATATCGTCAGAGCCGGCAGTTTGGCGCTGCGGGTCTGGCTGGTCTCAAGTCCGGCTATGTCCGCATCGAATTTGATGCTTGGCTTGGCCGCCTTGCCGGTGATGGTTGCGTTTGCAGAGATATGGCCGCTTGCATCGAGGCCCTTGGCAAAGCTGTTGGCTAGCGCAACTGGCACGTCCTTCGCTTTTACGGTCAGGTCAAGCAGCTTGCCGGCGGTGCCGTTGACGACGATAGTTCCGTCGCCGGCGGCAATAGTGAGATCTTGCAGCCGGGCTGTCCCGCCCTGGACCAAGATTTCTGTCGGCTGGGCTAACCCAACGTAAACTTGTCGGGGGGTGCCTGAGAAAGATGCAAGCTTGACGACAAGGCCTTGATCCTGCTGCAGAACCGCGCCCTTGACGGTGAGTGGCCCAGAATCGAACCTGCTATCCAATGCGAAATCGATCTGCTTGCCAGCGAGCGCAAGATCAAGCGCGACCTGATCGAGATGATTGCTGCCAGACGCGATCTTCTCTGCCGTGATGTGGCCGGACATCTGTTGCGTCAGCAGGTCGGACGACTGCAATGCRAGGCTGGGAGCCGTGATCTCAATGCCTGACGTCGTCAGCCTGGGGCCATTCGCGGAAATCTTGGCTGCGAGCTTGCCATCCTTCGCGGTGAGGTCGATCGTGCCTTTCAGGGCGCCATCGGCTGTCTGGCCGGCAAGCTTTGCCAGGCTGGCAATATCGGGCAGATCGAAGGCAATTTGCCCTGACGGCAGGAAGGTGGTGTCGAGGCTGAGCGCGCCCACAAGGCTGTTGGCGCCGATGTCGGTCTTCAGCGAAGGAATGGCGACCAGTCCGTCGTTCAACCGCGCTTCGGCTTCCGTCTTGATCGTCTGGCCGAGATAGGTCGCGGACAGCGTGATTTTCGCGCTAGGCTGCTTCAGGTCGAGTGACGGATTGGCGATTGTTGCGTCGATTGCCTGGAGCGCCTTGCCGGCGAAGGCGATCTCATCCGATGCGACATGGACGATGACCGATGGCTTGTCCACCGTACCAGAAGCGTCGATGGCGATGCTTGCTTTGCCGGAGGCCTGAGACGCGAAAGGCGCGAGGTCGGGTACGTCGGCGACAAGATTGGCTGTCAGGGCATCGCCGTCGAGCGAGGCGGTGCCGCTGGCAGTCATCAGGTTCGATGTGAGCTGCAGGTTTTGTACTGCAAAGGCCGAAGGCAGCGTGGCGCTGACATGGCCTGAGAGCCCGACAGTGCCGGAAAGCTTCGTTGCGATTGACGGCGGCAGCAGGTCTTGTGGCAGGAGGAAGAGGTTGAAGTCGGCGGCGATTTGTTGGTTGGCGAGCGCGAAACTGCCCGAGAATTTGCCGCCGATCTTGGCGCTCTCTAGTTCTGCACCGGCCAGCGTGATCACGTCCGGCTTGATATCGGCGGTGCCGCGCAGGTTCAGCGGACCCTGGACCAATTTGGCGGCGGTGGGATTGGCGAGATCGAGTGCAGCAGCGCCGAGTTGGTAGGACAGCTTTCCGGTCTTGCCGCCAAAGTCGAAGGCGTCGGAATGCGCTGTCAGGCTGATCTTGCCCACTTGCGCCTGCGGCGTCGTCAGATCAGCGAGATCGGCAGCGATATCGATTGTCGCCTTGCGGAATGCGCCGTTCAGCGTCAGGCTTGCCTTGCTGAGGTCCACCGAGACCGGTCCCGACGCGAGCGGCAGGTCCAGGTGAACGCTGTCCTTGTCTCTGGCCGGCATGAGATTGCCGGTCAGCTTTGCTTCGCCTTTCGGATCGAGCGCGCCATTGGCAATCAACGCAAAACTGTCATTGGTGATCGATCCCGAGCGGATATCGATGAGGCCGGTTTCGGCGAAACGGGTGTCGACATCGATCTTGGTCTCGCCGGCAAACAGCGTGCGGAATTGCGGTGGCAGGAATTCGGCAATGTCTCCGCCGCCGATCAGCGCGACTTCATGCACATTGCCGTCGACGAGTTTGTGACTGCCATTCATCAACAGCACGTTCTGGCTATCGACGGCGCCCTTGATCTCACCTGTCCAGTTGTCGAGCGTGCCGTCACCTTTGACGGAGATTTCGACCGGCGGCTCGCCGGGCAAGGAAAGCAGACGGGCGAGCAGGCCACCCTGCGGTTCCTCGACCGAACTGTCCACCGTCAGGCGCTTGGTGTTGACGGCATAGGTGACGGAAGCCTTGGCGGTGGCGTTCAGCCGATCCTTCTCGGCAATGTTCAGATCGAGCGCGATGCGATCGGCAACCGCCTGGGCCGATCCCCGGAGGCCGAGCATGGTGTCGCGCCCAGCAATCGCCTTGCCGAGCGCAATCATCGGCAGGTCGAAACTGTCCACCTTGATTTCGACCGGCAGCGAGAAGGAGCCTGCGGCCTGAGAGGGCTTTTCAGGCAGCGTCTTGATTGGTGCGCGCGCGACGCTGAGTTTCTCGGCGGCGATCCTGTCGGCGTGGAAGCGCAGGCGCAGCAGTTCCGATGGCGTCCAGAAGACGTCGATATCCCTGGCCTCGGCGAATTTGCCCTTTGTGTCGGCAAGCGTGGCCTGGTCGAGATGCAGGCGGCCTTCGAGCAGGCCGCTCACGCCTTCAAGCGAAATCTGCATGTCCGGCGTCGAGACCTGCTCGGCGACGCGGTCGGCGAGGAACTGGTTGCCCGAGGCGGTGAAGCCGAGATAGCCGATCGCTACCGCGAGCAGCACGACAATAATCACGAGACCGGTGAGCAATCCGCGGATGAATCTGCCAAGGAAGTGCAACATCGCCGCCTCTCAGAATGACTGGCCGATGCCGGCATAGATGCCGAATGTGGCACCGCCGTCATAGCGTTTGAGGGGCAGGGCGACATCGAGCCTGAGCGGCCCCAGTGGTGTCGCATAACGAATGCCGATGCCGAGACCGGCGCGGATGTCGCTGAAATCAGGATAGGGCTGCCGTCCGACAGTGCCGACATCGAGGAAGGGCACAATGCCAAACTTGTCATTGATTCTGATGCGCGGCTCGATCGACGCCAGCACATAGGATTCGCCGCCCAAGGCATCGCCATCATTGTTGCGCGGCGAGATTTCCTGGAAGCCATAGCCGCGCACCGATCCGCCGCCGCCGGCGTAGAAGCGCCGCAGTGCCGGAATCTCGGAAATGTCGCCGACGCCGAGCAGCGTGCCCATGGAAAGCTTGCCGGCGAGCACGATATCGTCCTGCTGCCCGATAGGATAATAACCTGAGACGCTGCCTTCGATCGAGGTGAAGGGCAGGCTGTTGTTGATCTCGTAGCTCGGCTGGGCCTTCAGGTTAAGCTTGTAGCCCGACTTCGGATCGAGCGGATCGTCGGTCGTGTCTCTCAGCCAGTTCAGCGGCGCTGAAACGACCAGATATTTGTTGTCGCCGAACACGTCGTCGGTCTCGCTCCAGGTGACGTCGCCGCCCGCGGTCAGCGTATCGATGCGGCTCAGATCGAAGCCGACATTGGCAAAGGTCGAAAGTGCCGCGGACTGGTAGGTGTCGGGATGGGTGGCACTGGCGACGATCCCGGCATTGAAGGTGGTGATTTCGCTGAAGGCGTCCGGCTTGGAGAACAAGATGGAGAAGTTATAGTCGAGATCCTTGTAATCCAGGGTCTGGCCGAAACCGGATATGGATCCGCTGATCTTGAGCGATTCGGCCCCGCCAAAGAGGTTGCGGTGTCCCCAATAGCCCTGCAGGCCGAGGCCGTCGATCGACGAGAACTGCACGCCGCCGCCAAAATAGCGCTGCTTGCCATCCGACACCTGGACGCTCATCGGGATGCGGCCCTGCTTGTCGAGCCGATCGCCCTTGGTGATGATGATCGAGGAGAAGACGCCGAGTTTCCGCAAGCGTTCGGCGGCGTCCTTGACCTCCTGCGGCGAGTAGCGGCGGCCTTTGTCGAGCCGCGACCAGTCGCGGATGAAATCCTCCTTCACCTTCTTCGAACCGGTGACGACGGTGTCACCGTAATCGGCAACCGGGCCGCCTTCGGCGCCGATGGTGATATCGGTGGTGTTGTCGTCGTGATTGGCGACGAGCTGGCGCTGTGTCAGCCTGGCGAGCGGACGGCCATCGGCCTCGAGATCCTCGACCATCTTGCCGGCGGCGAGCACGATGACATTCGATTTCGCGTCGGCGCCAACCGGCAGGCCGTAGTCATCCGGCTTGAATTTTGCGGCATCGCCGGTGAGCGTGACGGATTTGATGTGGAAAACCGGGCCGGGGTCGACACTGACGCTCACTGGCACCGGATATTCATGCGGGAAGAGCGGCACGGCCGGCAGCTTGTCGATGTCGGTGCCGGCGACCTTGATGGTGACGACGGCGCCATAGCGGGCCTGTTCATAAAGAGCGGCGAGCAGGCGCTTGCGGTCATCACTGGCCTTGATCACTAGGCCGAGGTCGCCGGAAACTGCTTCTTTCTGGTCGGTGTAGAGCAGGGAGGCGTCTTCAAGAACCTTGCCCAGGTCCTTGTCGGCACCGCTGTTGAAGGTCAGCGCATAGTTGACGGGATCGGAGACAGGCGCGTCCTTGTCGCTTTCGAAAAACTTCCAGCCGAAGATTTCGAAGGCCTGGGCCTGGCTGGCAGCAGTCAGCGCCGCTCCGCCCAGAAGGAAAGCAAAAAGGACAGTCGAGGCCCGAATATGTGCCCTTAACCTACGCATGGCCTCTATAGTCTCGTTCCTGTGCTGCGGACGCTAACAGAAAGAAAATTCTATGAAAACCCCATATTGGCCTTTTGGGCCGAGCGCAACGTGCGGGCGTGGCATATCTTTCCGCCCGGCTGCTGATGTACTGAAAAGCTTGCCTGTTTGCATCAATTGCTCTACCGGAGGGGATCGAACCGATGCATGCGAGAAGGCCGAGAGATGAGCTTAGTCGACGTCCGTACACCCGATCCGAAGCGCTTCATTGCCGGGGCTACCGGCGACTGGGAAGTGGTGATCGGCATGGAAGTGCATGCGCAGGTGACCAGCAAATCAAAGCTGTTCTCCGGCGCCTCTACCGAGTTCGGACGGCCGCAGAATTCCAATGTCTCGCTTGTCGACGCGGCCATGCCCGGCATGCTGCCTGTTATCAACGAAGAATGCGTCAAGCAGGCCGTGCGCACCGGGCTTGGTCTCAAGGCACAGATCAACCATCGCTCGGTCTTTGACCGCAAGAACTATTTCTATCCGGACCTGCCGCAGGGCTACCAGATCTCGCAATACAAGGACCCGATCGTCGGCGAGGGCAAGATCATCATCTCGCTCGGCCCGGACCGGCAGGGCCAGTTCGAGGATATCGAGATCGGCATCGAGCGCCTGCATCTGGAGCAGGATGCCGGCAAGTCGATGCACGACCAGCATCCGACGCTGTCCTATGTCGACCTCAACCGTTCCGGCGTGGCGCTGATGGAGATTGTCTCCAAGCCCGACATGCGCTCGTCCGACGAGGCCAAGGCCTACCTCACCAAGCTCCGCACCATCGTGCGCTATCTCGGCACCTGCGACGGCAACATGGACGAAGGCTCGATGCGCGCCGACGTCAACGTCTCCGTGCGCAAGCCGGGCGGCGAATTCGGCACGCGCTGCGAAATCAAGAATGTCAACTCGATCCGCTTCGTCGGCCAGTCGATCGAATATGAGGCTCGCCGCCAGATCGCCATTCTCGAAGAGGGCGGCACGATCGACCAGGAGACCCGGCTCTTCGACGCTGCCAAGGGCGAGACGCGGTCGATGCGCACCAAGGAAGATGCGCATGACTATCGCTATTTCCCCGATCCGGACCTGCTGCCGCTGGAATTCGACAATGCCTTCGTTGCCGAGTTGTTGGCCGGCCTGCCGGAACTGCCCGATGACAAGAAGGAGCGCCTGGTCAAGGACCTTGGCCTGACCGTCTACGATGCCTCGGTCCTGGTGTCGGAAAAGGCGATCGCCGATTATTTCGAGAAGCTGGCCGATGGCCGCGACGCCAAGATCGCTGCGAACTGGGTGATCAACGATCTGCTCGGCGCGCTCAACCGCACCGGCAAGGACATTGAAGAGACGCCGGTCGATCCCGATCAGCTCGGCGCCATCATCGACCTGATCCGCGACGGCACGATTTCCGGCAAGATTGCCAAAGACCTGTTCGAGATCGTGCTCAACGAGGGCGGCGATCCCAGGGAGATCGTCGAAGCCCGCGGCATGAAGCAGGTCACCGACACCGGCGCTATCGAAAAGGCGGTGGACGACATCATCGCGGCCAATCCGGATCAGGTCGCCAAGGTCAAGGCCAAGCCGACCATGGCCGCGTGGTTCGTCGGCCAGGTGATGAAGGCCACCGGCGGCAAGGCCAACCCGCAGGCCGTTCAGGCCCTGGTCAAGGCCAAGCTCGGCATCGAAGAGTGAGCTCGATCTTCTTCATCCGTTCGGCGGGCGGGGGCGACCTCGCTGCCGTTGCCAAGCTGATCGAGGCGCGCGAGCCGGAAGCGGCGCGCTCGGTCCAGAACCTCAAAGCCGATCTGGCGCGGCCTGATTCGGAATTCGTGCTCGCCGATGACGGCCGACGCATTGGCGGCATGGGCTATGCTGCGATGGCGGCGGGCGAAAGCGACGTCGTCATCCTGCATCGGCTGATCGTCGATACGGAATTCGAAGGGCAGGGCCTCGGACGCGATCTTTTCGCCGAGCTCGAAACCTGTTTTCCCGATGCCAAACGGATGCGGGTGGAGGTCGGCAGGCAGGATGAGGGCGCGAAGCGCTTCTTCTCCGGCCTGGGTTTTGCCGAAGTGGGCTGGTCCAAGCACGGTGTGGACCGGCCGCATGCGTCCGAAGTGTCGGTCTTCGAAAAAGAGCTGGCCTTCTGAGGAAGGCCTATTCGAGATTGGTGTGCCGCGCGCGCATGCTCTCCGCTGCTTCGCCCAGACGGTCGCGCAGTTTCATCACCAGGATTTCGAAAAGCAGGAATTGCGCGCCTTCGAACAGGCTGCCCATCGGCAGGAACGACGTCGGTGCGCTTTCATCGCGCGCCATCGTCTGTGCCGGGATGGCAAGCGTGAGATCGGCAAGTTCTGTGACGCGCGAGCCGGGCTCTGCGGTGATGCAGGCGGTTCTCGCACCTGCCTTGCGGGCTTCGCCGAGCAGCGTCAGCACGGTTGCGGTATAGCCGGGGCCGGAACTGACCAGCAGCAGGTCGCCRGGACCGACGGGCGGCGTGGTCATGTCGAACACCATGTGCGCATCCATGCCGAGATGGTACATGCGCATGCACAGCGCCCGCATCATCAGGCCTTCGCGCCCGCAACCATAAATGCAGATGCGCTTCGATGTCGCCAGCAGTTCGACCAGATCGGCGACCTCGTTGTCTTCGATCCGGTCGAGGCACTGGCCGAGTTCGGAGAGTGCCCTGGCGCCCATCGCAGCGATCGTGTTCATGATGATTTCCCGTGAGGTTCTCGGGCGCCGAGAATGGTTCTGCTGCGACATGAAGGCAAGTGTGAAACCGATTGATTTTGCCGAAACATCACTGGACAATTCGGATGACAGGCGGCATAAGCGGGTGACTCCATAGGCGCCGTTCCGGCGCAAACCGCACCGTTCAAGGCTGTTGCGACATGAAGCTTCTCCTGCAGATTCTCACCTGGTGGAACGGTCAGACGATCGGCACCCGTTTCTTCACCTGGCGCTTCGGCAAGCGCGTCGGCGAAGACGAATTCGGCAATGTCTATTACGAAGGGCCGATGAGCTCCTATGGCCTGCAGAAGCGCTGGGTGATCTATAACGGTTATGCGGACGCCTCGGCGATCCCGCCGGGCTGGCACGGCTGGATGCATCATCGCACCGACACGCCGCCTTCCAAGGAAGACTACAAGCCGCGCGAATGGCAGAAGGCACATCAGGCCAATCTGACCGGCACCGCCTTCGCCTATCGGCCGAAGGGCTCCATTGCCGCCGGCGGCGAGCGCCCGCGTGTTACCGGCGACTACGACGCCTGGACGCCGCGCAACTAGGGCTCTCTTCTTCCGGCCATAATCGCTTTGTAACGAATGGCTGGATTGGGAACCGGCTGGCGGATGGATTGATGAGATCAGCAACAGCGACCAGATTGAGAGCGGCGGGTGCAGCGGCAATCGCCGCTCTTGGGCTATTCTGCGCGCCGCAAATCGCGTCCGCCGCGAAGGTCAAGAATCCGGTCGCGGTGTTCTCCGGCCTTGACAAGATCACCGGCCGCACGACGTCTTTCGACGTCTATGTCGATGAGACGGTGCAGTTCGGTGCACTGCAGGTCACGCCGCGCGTCTGCTACACCCATGAGGAGTCCGAGGCGCAGAAGGTCGATTCCTTCGTCGAGGTTGACGAGATCACGCTCGACCGCAAGATTCGCCGCATCTTCACCGGCTGGATGTTTGCCGCGTCGCCCGGCCTCAACGCCGTCGACCATCCGATCTATGATATCTGGCTGACGGGCTGCAAGCAGTCTTCGGATGTGCCGGCGCCGAACGAGACCAAGTCCAATGCGGGCGATCAGAAGCAGCCGCAGGCAAATACCAGCACGGATACCGGCGCCAGCACCGATGCCGGCGCGGACAATAAGCAGAAGACCAACAACGATCTCCGCACCAATGACAGCGACGAGTTGGGGACGAACAACGGCGACAACAATGATGTTGGCGCCGACGATCCCAGCACGGATGATCTCGGCACCAACGATTTCAATGACAACAATAACGGCACCAACCAGCAATAGTTGCCTGGTGTTGTGATGCTTCTGCCGGCAGGGCAATTGCCCTGCACGCCTGTGGAGCCTGTTCAGACCGAGTCGTATGGTGGCGGCTGATTTGGCTTGCGCTTGAAAAGCTTGGCGATCGGCTTGAAGATCGCGCCGGCGAGCACCGCGATGACCACGGCACCTTTCTTGAGAAAGACCAGCGCAATAGCAAGCAGACCAACCTTGGCCGCCACCTTCGCGCCCACTGCCGTGGCGATCAGTCCAGCCAGCCCGTAAGCTGCGACTTTGTCGCCCTCCTCATGTGCCTCATATTTTTTGTCGGCGTCATAGGAGACAAGACCGGCGACGCGTGGGACCTGCGTCTCGATGGTGTGTAGCTGATCCATTCCGGCAATGAAGTTGACTTCGAGGATACCCTGTCGGCCGAGAATACGGAGCTGGTAGTTCAGCGTATGCGGTGCATTCATATCGTTGCCGAACAGCAGGTCGCGCGCCCAGCGGAGCGCGTGCAGGCTGCTGTCGTAATGAGGTGGCGATGCCCAGCCGACGAGCTTGATCGGTTCATAGCCCTTGGCTTTGCGCTCGACGTTGTCTTGTTCCGTCTCCTGCTTGAGATCGGACAGCACTTTGTCGTAGTCGATCGATTGCGCGTCGGTGTCTGCGACATAACCGTCATCGGAATAGTCAATCAGTGCGCCCCAAGCTTGCGGATCCTCAGGTGACATCTGCCGTGGGAAGACCATCCCCAACACGCCGTCGGCAGCGTCCGGCGGATTACCCCAAAGCTTGGTCAGCACTTTCGCTGCGTCAACGGCATTGAGGAAGTAAAAATCTCCGGCCGGATTGAGCGCGGCATAGGCTGAGGGCAGCGGCAGCTTGTCTTCCCTGAAATCCAGTGTGCCCAGCAAACCGTCCCGCATCGTTGGAGCCGGCCGGTGGAACATTTCTTGGTAGGTCTTGGCTTCGGCCAAAGCGGGCAGGAAGGCGAATGCAATCAATCCAACAACGATACTACGCATGCTATGCTCCATCAGTTGTCATGACTGTAGCAATCGTGGCGTGCGGATCAACCTGAATCTGACTCAGAAAGGYACATCCCCCGAATGCATCGCCTGTTCGAGCAGCCGCTCATAAGCCTTGCGCGGCATGTCGATGGCGCCGAAGGTTTTCAAATGCTCGGTGGTGAACTGGGTGTCGAGCAGAGTGAAACCTTTTTGCTTCAGCCGCTCCACCAAATGGACGAGACAGATTTTCGAGGCATTGGTGCGGCGCGAGAACATGCTTTCGCCAAAGAAAGCCGAGCCGAGTGAAACGCCATAGAGCCCGCCGACCAGTTGGTCATTCTCCCAGGCTTCGACGGAATGGGCGTAACCGAGGCGATGGAGCTCGGTATAGAGCCTGCGGATCAGCGGATTGATCCAGGTCGTCGGGCGATCTTCGGTCGCTTGGGCGCAACCCGCCATGACGGCCTCGAAGGCAGTATCGAAGCGGATGTCGAAGGGTTTTTGGCGGATCGCTTTGGCGAGGCTTTTCGACACGTGGAAGTCAGCGAACGGGATGATACCGCGCACTTCCGGCTGGACCCAGTAGATTTCCGGGTCGTCGGCTGATTCCGCCATGGGAAAGAGCCCCGCGGAATAGGCGCGGAGCAGGATTTCGGGCGTGACGGCGGGGGGATTGAGATACCGCGCCATCACGGTCGTCCGTTAATGCGCATCCTGCGCAAGGTAGCTTTCGAGCCAATGGATGTCGTAGTCGCCATTGGCGATGTCCTGATTGGACACGAGATCCTGGAACAAGGGCAGGGTGGTTTTGATGCCGTCGATGACGAATTCGTCGAGCACCCGGCGCAACCGCATCATGCATTCGACGCGCGTGCGGCCATGCACGATCAACTTGCCGATCAGGCTGTCATAGTAGGGTGGGATCTTGTAACCGGCATAGGCGCCGGAATCGACGCGGACGCCCAGGCCGCCGGGGGCATGGAAATGCGTGATCGTACCGGGCGAGGGCACGAAGGTGCGCGGGTCCTCGGCATTGATGCGGCATTCGATGGCGTGGCCCTGGAACTCGATGTCGGCCTGGGTAACCGAAAGGCCTGCGCCGGAGGCGACGCGGATCTGTTCGTGCACCAGGTCGATGCCCGTGATCGCTTCCGTGACCGGGTGCTCGACCTGTAGGCGGGTGTTCATTTCGATGAAATAGAATTCGCCATTCTCATAGAGGAACTCGATCGTGCCAGCGCCGCGATATTTCAGCTTCTTCATCGCGTCGGCGCAGACCTGTCCGATCTTCATCCGCTGTTCAAGGTTGAGCGCCGGCGAATTCGCCTCTTCCCAGACCTTCTGATGACGGCGCTGTAGCGAGCAGTCGCGCTCGCCCAAATGCACGGCATTGCCTTCGCCGTCGCCGAACACCTGGATTTCGATGTGGCGCGGCTTTCCGAGATATTTCTCCATGTACACGGAGTCGTTGCCGAAGGCATTGGCCGCTTCCGAACGGGCGGTGTTGAAGGCTTCGAGCACGTCGGCCTCGGTCTTGGCGACCTTCATGCCGCGTCCGCCGCCACCCGCCGTTGCCTTGATCAGCACCGGATAGCCGATTTCCCTGGCTGTGCGGATGGCATCCGCCTCCGTGGCAACCTCGCCGTCCGAACCGGGCACGACGGGAATGCCGAGATCCTGTGCCGTCTGCTTGGCGGTGATCTTGTCGCCCATGATGCGGATATGATCGGCCGTCGGGCCGATGAAAGTGACGCCATGGGCATCGAGGATGTCGGCGAATTTGGCGTTCTCCGACAGGAAGCCGTAGCCGGGATGAACGGCATCGGCGCCAGTGATTTCGCAGGCGGCGACGATCTGGTGGATGTTGAGATAGCTGTCACGCGAGGGCGGTGGGCCGATGCAGACGCTCTCGTCGGCCAACCGGACATGCATGGCATCCGAATCCGCCGTCGAATGTACGGCGACGGTGGCGATGCCGAGCTCCTTGCAGGCGCGCAGCACGCGCAGCGCAATCTCGCCGCGGTTGGCTATCAGGATTTTGGAGATCATGCGCGCGTCCCCTATTCGATCACGAGGAGGGGTTCGCCATATTCCACCGGCGACGCGTCGCCGACCAGGATCTGTGTCACCTTGCCGGAGCGCGGTGCCGGAATCTGGTTCATCGTCTTCATCGCCTCGATGATCAGCACCGTCTGGCCTTCCTTGACGGTGGCGCCGATTTCAACAAAGGGCGGGCTACCCGGAGCCGGGGCATAATAGCAGGTGCCAACCATGGGGGACGTGAGCGTAAAGCCGGCGGCCGGCGCGGGCACTGCCGCCGGGGCTGCGGCTGCTGCCGGTGCGGCGGCCATCTGGGGTGCGGCCATCATCGGCGGCGCATAGGCTGCGAACTGGGGTGCCGCGACATAAGTGTTCTCGCGGGTGCGCGAGACGCGAATGCGCAGGTCGTCCTGTTCGACTTCGATTTCGGTCAGATCGGTATCCTTGAGGATATTGGCGAGATCGCGGATCAGCGCCTGATCAATGCCCGTCTTCTTTTCAACCATTTTTCGATTTTCCCAATTATGGTTATTTCACCAGAGTTCTGGCTGCCTGAAGCGCCAGCAGATAGGAATCGGCGCCAAAGCCGCAGATCACGCCTTTGACGGCAGGCGCAGTCCATGTCTTGTGGCGGAATTCCTCGCGCGCGTGAATGTTGGAAAGGTGCAGCTCGATTACCGGTGTGGCGATGGCCCGGATCGCGTCGTGGAGCGCGATCGACGTGTGGCCATAGGCGCCGGGATTGAGGAGCACGGCAGCGGCCTTGTCATTGGCCTCATGCAGCCAGTCGACCAATACGCCCTCATGGTTCGTCTGCCGGAAGTCGACATCGAAGCCCAGTGTCTTACCGGTCTCACGGCACTCGTCGGCAATCATATCGAGGGTCTTGCCCCCATAGATACCCGGTTCCCGCTTTCCCAGCATGTTCAGATTGGGGCCGTTCAGGACGAATATGAGGTGGGCCATCCACGCTTTCCGAATTCACGCGATGCCCTCCTATAGACTGTGCGCTGCAGGAGGAAAAGAGGATATGCGCGCAGCATCGCCGTTTCAGGGCGCGCGGCGATAGATAATCACAGGATTTGGTTCTAAAGCTTTAGCTTTACAGCATATTGTCGTCAAATCTACAAAAAAATCCACTGCTTCAGGAATCACATCACCGAAACCCGGGAGGGGTAACGCACCCTAATGCAGCGACACGAAAGGCGTCGCGATAGACCAGCGACGCCCGGATTTCATGACAGGAGTTTCCACCTACTCAGCAGGTCGTCTTGCCGCACTGCTGGACATTGGTGATCTTTGTATCCAGGGTTTCGGCACCGACCGCGCCGAAGATCGCCTCGTCGCCGATCACATAGGTGGGCGTACCGGTGATACCGATCTTGCGGGCCAGCGCATAGGTCTCGCCGACGCTCTTCTCATTGTTGGTCTTCTTCATCTGCGCGCGGATCTGATCCTCGCTGACGCCGAGCGATTGCGCCACTTCGAGTGCGCGCGCCTCGCTTGCATGCTCCTCGCCGCCCAGGAGTTCGCGATGGAACTGAACGTATTTCTGCGGCGCGATACGGCGGAAGGCGTCGGACACCTGATGGGCAGCGACCGAATCCGGCCCGAGGATCGGGAATTCCTTGAGGACGAAGCGAACATCGGGGTTCTTCTTGATCACCGCATCCATGTCGGAAATGGCGTGCTTGCAGTAGCCGCAATTGTAGTCGAAGAACTCGACGACGGTGACTTTGCCCTTGGGATTGCCGAGCGAGATGTCATAGCCGTCGTCAAAGATCAGCTTCCTGTTCTGCTCGACAGCATCCTTGGCCTGCGCCATGCGGGCTGCGTCCTGCTTCTTTTCAAGCGCCTGCTGCACTTCAACGAGCACTTCCGGATGCTCGAGCAGGTAATTCTTGACGATCGTCTCGATCTCTTTCTTCTGTCCGTCGTCGAAGGCGTTGGCGGGCGAAAAAGCCGCAAACGCAACGACCAGAGACATGGCCGTGGCCGAAAGCAGGGTCTTGAATGTCATGCAATTGTCCTCTGGCAGGCTGCCGAAATAGTCCGATTTGCGGAAAGTCTATAACGTATAAACGGTTGCACGAAACATAATTTTCCGGAGCCGGCGAATTCTCGCGGGATTGTGATCAGCGTTTTCATGCTGTGCTGGGCAGTCAATCGCCAGTTTTCTGAAATTCGTTTGGCGGTTCTGCCGTTTCAGCATCTTGCGGCCAGACGGTAAATGCGAAGGATGTAAGGACGTGCATGCTGCATGACAGCAAAAAACCCGCCTTGCGGCGGGTTTTCCGGATCATTGCTTGCCAGTGATCAAGCGCCAGACGGCATCAAAGAAACCCCCTTTTCTGCCACCAGCCTGCCTTCTTCGGCTTGTTTTCTTCCTCGCTACGCTCGGTATTCGACGACGTGACGACCGCCCTGGTCGAAGAACTCAGCGCAGCTTCACCGCGATTGCTGCGGCGGGGCTTCTCTTCGGCCGTGGCATCCTCGGTCTCGGCGACTGGTGCGACCGGCTCGGCGGCAGCGGGCTGCGCGGCAGCGATCGGAGTCTCGGCCGCGGCCTCGGGCTCAGCATCCGCCGCGTCGTCGTCATCGTCGGAAGAATCCGCTTCGATCGCTTCGGCAGCCTCGTCGCCATGTGCGCCTTCGCCCGGGGTGCCCTCGCGGCCACGACGTCCGCCGCGCTTGCCACGCCTGCGCTTCTTCGATTGGCTGGAGGTCGCGGCAGCGGTTTCGTTTTCCGCTGCTTCGGCGGCAGAGGAATCGGTCTCTACCGAGGTTTCTTCACCCTCGGTGTCGTCTTCGTCCTCGTCGCCGTCCTCATCCTCGTCGGCGTCATTTTCCTCGTCCGCAGCCGCCTGTTCCGGCGTCACCGACGACGGAGTTCCATCTGTCGGAGTGGATGTCGCCTCGGATGTCGTGGTGGGCTTGCTGCCGGAACTGCGGCGGCGGCGGCGGCGCTTCTTCTTCGAGGCGCCTTCACCACTTTGCGGCTGGCTGGACTGCTGCGCCGGTGCGGCCTGAGCAGCGACGGGCTTCTCCTCGGCCTCGTCGACTTCCTCTTCCTCGACCGGAATATCGTCCTCCTCTTCCTCCTCGACGGGGAAGTGGATGAGCTGGTCGATCTTCACCGGGTTTTCGACCGCTTCGCCACGCTCGATGGTGAAGTGCGGGCCGCCAGGCGCGCCATCCGCCTCGATGATGATCGAGACACCGAAACGGTTCTCATAATCGACGATCGTAACGCGCTTGTGATTGAGCAAGTAGAGCGCCGTATCGGCCTGCGTATGGACGACGATATCGTGGGTCGTGCTCTTGAGCAAGAATTCCTCGATGCCGCGCAGCACGTGCAGCGCCACCGACGACTGCGAACGGATATGGCCGGTGCCGCCGCAATGCGGGCAGGTCTGCATCGTCGACTCGAGCACAGAGGCGCGAATGCGCTGGCGCGACATTTCGAGCAGGCCGAAATGCGAGATGCGGCCGACCTGGATGCGGGCGCGATCGTTCTTGAGGTGATCCTTGAGGCGCTTTTCGACGTGGCGGTTGTTGCGCTTCTCCTCCATGTCGATGAAGTCGATGACGACGAGGCCGGCAAGGTCACGCAGACGGAGCTGGCGAGCGACTTCCTCGGCCGCTTCCAGATTGGTCTGCAGCGCCGTGTCCTCGATCGAGTGCTCGCGGGTCGAACGACCGGAGTTGACGTCGATGGAGACCAACGCTTCGGTCTGGTTGATGATGATATAGCCGCCGGACCGCAGCGTCACCTGCGGCTGCAGCATGCGGTCGAGCTGTGCCTCGATGCCGGCGCGCGAGAAGATCGGATGGATGTCGCGATACGGCTGAACCACCTTGGCGTGGCTCGGCATCAGCATCTTCATGAAATCCTTCGCTTCACGGTAGCCTTCCTCGCCGGAAACGATGATTTCACTGATGTCCTTGTTGTAGAGGTCGCGGATCGAGCGCTTGATCAGGCTGCCTTCCTCATAAACGAGGCAAGGTGCCGTCGACTGCAGCGTCTTGGTGCGGACATTCTCCCAGAGGCGCATCAGATATTCGAAGTCGCGCTTGACCTCGGCCTTGGTGCGGTTGGCGCCGGCCGTGCGCAGGATCACCCCCATGCCGTTCGGCACTTCCAGGTCCTTGGCGATTTCCTTGAGACGCTTGCGGTCCTGCGGGCTGGTGATCTTGCGGGAAATGCCGCCGCCGCGCGCCGTGTTCGGCATCAACACCGAATAGCGGCCGGCGAGCGACAGATAGGTGGTCAGAGCGGCGCCCTTGTTGCCGCGCTCTTCCTTGGCGACCTGGACCAGCAGGATCTGGCGGCGCTTGATGACTTCCTGGATGCGGTACTGCTTGCGCGGCTTGCGCTGAATGCGATCCGGAACCTCTTCCATCGCGTCCTCGGCGCCGACCGATTCGATGACTTCCTTTTCGCCGTCATCCTCATCGTCATCATCGTCGTCGTCATTGCCGCGACGTGGCGCGTCTTCCGAGATCGTGTCGATATCAGCGACCATGGCCATAGCCGGCGGCGTCGAGCCATTGTCGTCATTGCCGCCGTCGGACGCAGGAGCCTCGGGCTCGGCGCTTTCCGCAGCCGGTTCGGCCTCTGTGGATGCTTCGGCCTTCGGCTTTCGGGCGCGAGGCTTACGGACTCGCTTGGCCTTCTCCACCGGCTTTTTTTCTTCGGCCGGTTCTGCGGGCGCGGCCTCTTCTGCCGGAACAACGTCCCGAGCCACAGCTTCGGTTACGGCCTCCGGTTCCGTTGTTTCCGGCGTTTCGGCAGCATCGTCGCCGAGGCCCTCGGTGGCGACACCGGTTATTTCGCCCTGCCAGGATTCAATGATCGGCTGCGGTGCATCGTCCGACGCCAGAACCGCAGCCGGATGCCTGTCTTCGTCTGACGGACGACCGCCTCTGCCTCTGTTCGATGCAGTGGGAACCGATTCGAACTCCTCGTCCCGACGATGCTCCTCGGCCTCGGCGCGCAACAGCGCCTGACGGTCGGCGAGGGGGATCTGGTAATAATCGGGGTGGATTTCCGCGAAGGCCAGGAAGCCGTGGCGATTGCCGCCATAATCGACGAAGGCGGCCTGGAGGGAGGGTTCGACCCGGGTTACCTTTGCGAGGTAGATGTTACCCCGCAATTGTTTCTTGTGCTGCGATTCGAAGTCGAATTCTTCTATGCGGTTGCCGCGTACGACAACGACGCGCGTCTCCTCAGCGTGAGACGCGTCAATGAGCATCTTGTCTGCCATGTAAGTAAAACTCCTCGGCAAGCGAGGTCTGGCGGTGGCTCGCTGGCGCCCGGGGGAGCCAAGGAACGTGCCGAATGACGATTGCCGAATTTTCTGCCTCTCCTGGCATCGGAAGGCGTAATCGCCAAGGGGCGGCGGAGAATCGGACGAGCCGATCCTACTCTGTATGCCGCTACTAACTCTGTCCCTTGCGCCAACGTCGAAATACCAAGCGAGAATGCCAATACCCAAGACCTTACGGTCCAATGAAATGCCCGAACACACGGGCGTGAAGCGGCGTAGCGCCGGAAACAACATGCGGATTGCCCGCATGATCGGATTGAGCCTGGGGTGAGCACGTGTCGACGGCAGATGATCTCGCATAACCGGCGCCAAACGTCCTGGCAGCCTTGCGAGAGACGTATCCCGTCTTCGCCTTTCACCTTGCATATCCTTCTATGTTTTATCCCGTCGAATATCAAGAGGTGACGCAAATCCGTCACAATATTGATGAATTGAATGCACTGTTTCTTGGAAATCCTTGAATTGGCTCAACAGGCTGCGACCAGCTTCACACTTGTCTCACCTGCGATGGAAGGCTATGCCCTGATCGAATCGAGGGGCGCGCGGCGGACGTTCGAGCCCTGTCCGTGGGATCGCAAACGAGAAAACGGCTTGCCGGTACTATGATGTGGAAGACTGCGCAGACGATCCTCCTGGCACTCGTTGCCACTATCGCGCTGGCATTCCCGGGCCGGGCCGCAGACGAGCCGCTGTCGAACAATGCCAAGCCGACCGAACCGCTGATCGCCTATGCCGCCCGTATCGCCGGCGACGATGCGCGCACCCGTATCGTCATCGATTTCGATCGCAAGCCTGAATTCTCGCTGCATTACACCGCCAAGCCCAACCGCCTGATCGTCGATCTCAACGAGACGGCATTCGGCTTCGCGCCGGCCGATCTCGAGGCGAAGGGGCTGTTTCAGGATATCCGTTACGGCCGGATGGGCGAGCAGCAGTCGCGAATCGTGCTGAGCGCCCGCCGGCCGGTAAAAGCCATGCTCGCTGCCGTGCAGCCGAATGAGCCGGGCAAGGGCTACCGGCTGGTGCTCGACTGCGAGGTGGTGCCGCAACATGTCTTTGCCGATCTCATCAAGATGCAGACGTGGAACGGCACCGAAAAGGTGGCCGGCGGCAAGATGGATCGCATTGGCGACAAGGATGCGCCGCCAAAATCCGAGGATTTCCTGATTGCCATCGATGCTGGCCATGGCGGCATCGACACCGGTGCGCTCGGCGCGAGCGGTAATGTCGTCGAAAAGGATGTGACGCTGGCCTTCGCCAAGGCGCTCGCCGACCGTATCAACCAGGAAAAGGGCATTCATGCCTTTCTGACGCGCGACGACGACACATTCATTTCGCTCTCCGAGCGTGTCGTCATCGCCCGTCAGCGCGGCGCAAAACTGTTCATCTCGCTGCATGCCGACACGCTGCGCCAGAAGGATATCCGCGGCGCCACCGTCTACACGATCTCCGACAAGGCGTCGGATGCGCTGGCTGCCAACCTGGCGCAACGCGAAAACAAGTCGGATGGTATTGCCGGCGTCGAGATCAAGGACGAACCGGCTGAAGTCACCGACATATTGGTCGACCTGACGCGGCGGGAGACGCAGGCTTTTTCGATTCAGCTGGCGGAAAACGTGTTGAAATCCTTCGAGGGTCAGATCGACGTGATCAACAATCCGCTCCGGCATGCCGGCTTCCGCGTCCTGCAGGCGCCGGACGTGCCGTCGATCCTGGTGGAGCTCGGCTTTCTGTCGAATGCCGATGATGAAAAACTGCTTGTCGATCCGGACTGGCAGAAGACGATGGCGGAACGGCTGACCAACGCAATCAAGACCTATCTGGATGCATCCGGCACCGGGCGTGGCGGATAGGCTACGCTTGTCGCGGAAATTGCAGCCTGCGAGGTGTATCATTCCGGAAAAGGCACTGTCAGCCCTATTTTTCTCACATTCACGACGCTATGCCTCGATGCTGGTGTCGTGATGGCGGATGGAGTACAAGGCGCCGAGTCAGGCCATGCAGGCCGGCATCCGGGTCAGCCGCGGAAAGAGTTCAATGATTAGACTGATCGGCTATTTCTTCGGTATCGGATGCGTGCTGTTTCTGGCCGCCGCGACAGTGCTCGCGCTTTATCTGGGCGAAGTGACGCGCGATCTGCCGGATTACGAAGTGCTGGCCAGCTATTCGCCGCCGGTGACGACGCGTGTGCATGCCGATGACGGCTCCCTGATCGGCGAATTCGCGCATGAGCGGCGGCTGTTCATCCCGATCCAGGCCGTTCCCGACCGCGTCAAGGCGGCGTTCCTGTCGGCCGAAGACAAGAATTTCTACACCCATAACGGCGTCGACTTCCAGGGCATGGCCCGTGCCGTGTTGCTCAACTTGCAGAATATGGGTTCCGGCAAGCGGCCGATGGGCGCTTCGACGATCACGCAGCAGGTGGCGAAGAACTTTTTCCTGACTCGGGACCAGACGATTGGCCGCAAGGTCAAGGAAGCGATCCTCGCCTTTCGCATCGAGCAGGCCTATTCGAAGGACCGTATTCTCGAACTCTATCTCAACGAGATCTTCTTCGGGCTGAATTCCTATGGGCTCGCCAGTGCCGCGCTGACCTATTTCAATAAGCCGGTGACGGATCTTTCGATCGCCGAATCCGCCTATCTCGCTTCGCTGCCCAAGGGGCCAAGGGGCTATAATCCGTTCAAGCATGCGGATGCCGCGCTCGAGCGCCGCAACTGGGTGATCGACCGCATGGTCGAGAACGGCTATGTCACCAAGGACGACGGCGAGACAGCCAAGAAGGAGCCGCTTGGCGTCGTCTCCAGCAAGAGCAATGCCTATCTGCCCGCGTCCGACTATTTCGCCAGCGAGGTCCGCCGGCAGTTGTTGGACAAATATGGAGAGAAGGCGCTTTACGAAGGCGGGCTTTCGGTGCGCACGTCGCTTGATCCGCAGCTGCAGCTCTTCGCCCGCAAAGCGCTGCAGGACGGCCTCGTGGAATATGACGAGCGCCATGGCTTCCATGGTCCGATTTCACATATCGACGCCGGCGCGGATTGGGGCGTGCCGCTCGCCAAGCTGCCGCCGCTCCGTGACGTGCCGGAATGGAAGCTCGCCGTGGTGCTTGCCGCGGACAATGCCGGTGTGGATATTGGCATACGGCCGGATGTAGACGGCGGCGGCAAGATCGCCGCGGACCGGAAGACCGGCCGCATCGATGCCAAGGACATGAAATGGGCTTACCGCCCGTCGGCGAGTGATCGCAAGGCCGCCAAGGATCCGACCGGCGTGGTCGACACGGGTGATGTCATCTATGTCCAGGCGCTGGACGACGGCGGCTACCAGTTGCGCCAGCCGCCGAAAGTGCAGGGTGGTCTTGTCGCCATGGACCCGCAGACAGGTCGTGTCTTGGCCATGGTCGGCGGCTTCTCCTATTCACAATCTGAGTTCAACCGGGCGACGCAGGCGATGCGGCAGCCGGGTTCGTCCTTCAAGCCGTTCGTCTATTCGGCGGCGCTGGACAACGGCTACACACCGGCCTCCGTGGTGCTCGACGCGCCGATCGAGATCGTCACTGGCGGCCAGGTATGGAAGCCGTCCAACTATGACGGCGAGGCGCCGGCCGGCCCGGCGACACTGCGCTTCGGCATCGAGCAGTCGCGCAACCTGATGACCGTCCGGCTTGCCAACGACATGGGCATGAACGTCGTTGCCGAATATGCCGAGCGCTTCGGCATTTATGACCATATGCAGCCGGTGCTGGCCATGGCGCTCGGCTCCGGCGAGACGACGGTGCTGCGCATGGTCTCGGCCTATTCGGTGATCGCCAATGGCGGCAAGCAGATCAAGCCGACGCTGATCGACCGTGTCCAGGACCGCTACGGCAAGACGATCTTCAAGCATGAGGAGCGTATCTGCCAGCTTTGCAATGCTAATGACTGGACGAGCCAGGATGAGCCTGAGGTCGTCGACAATCGCGAGCAGGTGCTCGACCCGATGACCGCCTACCAGATCACGACGATGATGGAAGGCGTGATCAAGCACGGTACGGCCTATGGCAGGATCAAGCTCGACACCGACGTCGCCGGCAAGACCGGCACGACCAATGACGAGAAGGACTGCTGGTTCGTCGGTTTCACGCCCAGCCTCGTCGCCGGTCTCTATATCGGCTTTGACGATCCCGCGCCGCTCGGCCGCGGCATGACCGGTGGTGCGCTCGCGGCACCGATCTTCAACGAATTCATGCAGGCCGTGACCAAGAACCAGAAGCCGGAAAAATTCATCATGCCCGATGGCATGAAGCTGATCGCCGTCAACCGCAAGACCGGCATGGCCGCGACGGCGGGCGACCCGAACACGATCATGGAAGCCTTCAAGCCCGGCACCGGCCCCGCCGACGTGCTGTCGGTGATCGGCGCCGACGCGAACGAAACGCCTGAGGAAATCCTCAACAAGTCGCAGCAGGCGAAGGACGCCGTTCAAAGCCAGAAGGGCGGGCTCTTCTGAAGCATGTCGCGAGACACGCTTCAGGTATTTGTTTGCGCAGGTCTTTTTCGCGAAACCGCTGCACAGTTTCGCGAGACACGCCATGAGCCGCCCACCGGTTTTATCGGTCGCAGCCTTTACATCAGAGACATGTTTCCCTAAAGGACGGGCCGTTTTTACGGTTCGAATGGTGGGTTTTGAATGCGCAGTGAAATCATCAATGTGGTCGACGAAATCAAGCAGGCCGTAAGCCTGCTGAGGAGGCATCTTTGACTGGGACCAGGCGGTAAGACGACTGGACTGGCTCAATAACAAGGCCGAAGACCCCAATCTCTGGAACGACGCGTCGGAAGCGCAAAAGCTGATGCGCGAGCGCCAGCARCTCGACGACGACATTTCGGGCGTGCGCTCCTTCGAGAAGCAGCTCCAGGAGAATGTCGAGCTCATCGAGCTCGGCGAGATGGAAAATGATCAGGAGGTCATTTCCGACGCCGAGAACGCGCTGAAAGTGATGCTCACGGAGGCAAACCGCCGCCAGGTCGAGGCGATGCTTTCCGGCGAAGCCGACGGCAACGATACCTATGTCGAAGTCCATTCGGGCGCCGGTGGTACCGAGAGCCAGGATTGGGCCAACATGCTGCTCCGGATGTATACCCGCTGGGCAGAGCGTCAGGGCTTCAAGGTCGAGGTGCTGGAAATGCATGACGGCGAAGAAGCCGGCATCAAGTCGGCGACGATCCTGGTCAAGGGCCACAATGCCTATGGCTGGATGAAGACCGAATCGGGCGTTCACCGGCTTGTGCGCATTTCGCCCTATGATTCGAATGCCCGTCGGCACACTTCGTTCTCTTCGATCTGGGTCTATCCCGTGGTCGACGATTCGATCACGATCGACATCAACGAAAGCGATTGCCGCATCGATACCTACCGCGCCTCGGGCGCCGGTGGCCAGCACATCAACACCACCGATTCGGCGGTGCGTATCACGCATATCCCGACCGGCATCGTCGTTGCCTGCCAGCAGGAACGTTCGCAGCACAAGAATCGTGCCACGGCCTGGGAAATGCTGCGCTCGCGCATGTATGAAGCCGAGCTGGAAAAGCGCGAAGCTGCGGCCAATGCCGAAGCCGCGTCGAAGACCGATATCGGCTGGGGCCACCAGATTCGCTCCTACGTCCTGCAGCCCTATCAGCTGGTCAAGGACCTGAGGACCGGTGTGGAAAGCACAGCGCCCGGCGATGTGCTCGACGGCGAGCTCAATCCGTTCATGGAAGCGGCGCTGGCACATCGCATCTCCGGTGGTGCGGATGCCGTGGTCGACGACCTAGCGTGAGATTACTTACAGAACTCCGTCCGCCGGAAATCCTTCGGCGGACGTTTTCTTCTCAAAAATAGCTTGTCATTCGAATTCAAATTGAATAACAAGCCGCAGTCCTGTCTCCGGTTCGATTTTTCGGCGGGGAAGGGTGAAGGGGTATAGCTCAGTTGGTAGAGCGGCGGTCTCCAAAACCGCAGGTCGGGGGTTCGAGCCCCTCTGCCCCTGCCAATCGGACGATGGCGAATGCGCGGCCATGGCTGCAGCAACGGCATATGTGAAAAACTTCGTCAACCCCTTGTACAAAGGGGAATCGGAGTTTATGTAGGGTTCAAACAGACACGCGGTGCGTGGGGCTGAATCAGTCAGCTTTACGCGCCGTTATGGCGTGAGCAGTCAATGGCATCCAAAACCAATCCCTTTACGTTTCTGCAGCAAGTGCGCTCCGAGACGCAAAAAGTTACTTGGCCTACGCGGCGCGAGACGACGATTTCCACCATGATGGTGTTCATCATGGCCGGGATTGCGGCTGTCTTCTTTTTTGCCGCCGACTGGCTGATGGGTTGGGTCATCAGCACGCTGTTGAACGTCAATCTGTTCTGAGCTGAGTGGAGATAAAGATGGCGGCACGCTGGTATATCGTCCACGCTTATTCGAATTTCGAGAAGAAGGTTGCGGAGTCGATCGAGGACAAGGCTCGCCAGAAAGGCTTGAGTCATCTGTTCGAGAAGATCGTCGTTCCGACCGAGAAGGTCGTGGAAGTGCGCCGTGGCCGCAAGGTCGACAGCGAACGCAAGTTCTTCCCGGGCTATGTGATGGTGCGCGCCAACCTGACGGATGAAGCCTATCATCTGATCAAGAACACGCCGAAGGTCACGGGTTTCCTCGGCTCCGACTCCAGGCCGGTTCCGATCCCCGACGCCGAGGCAGAGCGCATCCTCAACCAGGTGCAGGATGGTGTCGAGCATCCGAAGCCGTCCGTGTCTTTCGAAATCGGCGAGCAGGTTCGTGTCGCCGATGGCCCGTTCGCCTCGTTCAACGGCATCGTTCAGGATGTCGACGAGGAGCGGTCGCGCCTCAAGGTCGAAGTGTCGATCTTCGGCCGCGCGACCCCGGTCGAGCTGGAATATAGTCAGGTCGAAAAGGTCTGATTGAGCTTAGGTGACGGCTAGCCGTCGCCTATTTGCGCGTGGAAGGCGAGGGCCTTAGCCGGGTCCATTCAAAAGCCGTACCACGCAACCGCAGCCGCCGGCGATGCGCCGGCATTCGAGCCGGGCATCCGGCTATAACCGGTTCTGGACTCCGCATTGCGGGGCGAAGAATCAGAGAGAACAGGCAGAGAAATGGCTAAGAAAGTCGCTGGCAGCCTCAAGCTGCAAGTCAAGGCCGGGTCGGCCAATCCGTCCCCGCCGATCGGCCCCGCGCTGGGTCAGCGCGGTATCAACATCATGGAATTCTGCAAGTCGTTCAACGCAGCGACGCAGGAAATGGAAAAGGGCATGCCGATTCCGGTCGTCATCACCTATTACCAGGACAAGTCCTTCACTTATGTGATGAAGTCGCCGCCGGTGTCCTATTTCCTCAAGAAGGAAGCCAAGATCACCTCCGGTTCCAAGACTCCGGGCAAGGGCGCCAAGGCAGGTTCGCTCAGCAGCGACCAGGTCCGCAAGATTGCCGAAGCCAAGATGAAGGATCTGAACGCTGCCGACGTTGAAGGCGCGATGCGCATGATCGAAGGTTCCGCCCGCGCCATGGGCCTGACGGTGGAGGGTTGATCATGACGAAGATTGCAAAGCGCCTCCAGAAGATCCGCGAAGGCGTGGATCCCAACAAGTCCTACGGCCTCGACGCAGCTGTCGCCATGGTCAAGGAACGTGCGGTCGCCAAGTTCGACGAGTCGATCGAGATCGCCATGAATCTCGGCGTTGATCCGCGCCATGCCGACCAGATGGTCCGCGGCGTCGTCAACCTGCCGAACGGCACGGGCAAGAACGTCCGCGTCGCCGTGTTCGCCCGTGGCGCCAAGGCTGACGAAGCCAAGGCTGCCGGTGCGGATATCGTCGGTGCAGAAGACCTGCTCGAAACCGTCATGGGCGGCAAGATCGATTTCGATCGCTGCATTGCCACCCCGGACATGATGCCGCTCGTCGGTCGTCTCGGTAAGGTGCTCGGCCCGCGCGGCATGATGCCGAACCCGAAGGTCGGCACGGTCACCGTCGACGTCGCCGGCGCCGTCAAGGCGTCCAAGGGCGGCGCTGTCGAGTTCCGCGTCGAGAAGGCTGGTATCGTCCATGCCGGCGTCGGCAAGGCCTCGTTCGACGCCAAGGCGCTCGCCGAGAACATCCGCGCTTTCGCGGATGCGGTGATCCGGGCGAAGCCGACCGGTGCCAAGGGCAACTATCTGAAGAAGATCGCCATCTCCTCGACCCAGGGTCCGGGCGTGAAGGTCGATCCGGCAACGCTGACGGCGTCTGCCTGATTTGGTTTCGGGGAGCCTTCCATCAGGCTTCCGTCAAGAATTCGCGGCCTTCGGGCCGGGAATGATGGGCTAATCCCCATCGTATTTCCTGTCCGAGATTGCAGGTGGTTTATCCTTAATCACTTCGCCTGCATGAGACGGGTAAGATCCGGTTTCCGCGAGTGAATGCTCGCAAAGAACGGTTCGAACCTTGGATGCCTTGTGCCCTTGTTTCCGGAAGGAGACAGGCGCGGGGGGACAGGATCCTCAAGCGTTGCTTGGGATCGATATCCCAAGCGGCAAAGGCAAACCGGCAGGGTCCGCACATATAACAATAGCGGTCCTGCTTAACTGGAGTGAGACAGTGGAAAGAGCGGAAAAACGCGAATTCGTCTCGGAACTGAACGAAGTCTTCAAGGCTTCCGGTTCGGTGGTCGTGGCGAGTTATGCCGGCGTCACCGTCGCGCAGATGAACGATCTTCGTTCGAAGATGCGCGCACAGGGTGGCACCGTCAAGGTCGCGAAGAACCGCCTGGCCAAGATCGCTCTTCAGGGCACGGAGTCTGAAAAGATCAACAATCTTTTCAAGGGCCAGACGCTCATTTGCTATGCGAATGATCCGATTACGGCTCCCAAGATCGCCTCTGATTTCGCCAAGACCAACGACAAGCTGGTCATCATCGGCGGAGCCATGGGCGCGACGGCTCTCGATGCCGAAGGCGTAAAAGCACTTGCGACGTTGCCGTCGCTGGACGAACTGCGTGCGAGACTGCTGGGTATGATCCAAACCCCGGCTACCCGCATCGCTGCTGTCGTTCAGGCTCCGGCAGCCCAGCTTGCGCGCGTTTTCGCGGCATATGCCAAGAAGGACGAAGAAGCCGCTTGAGGCGGTACTTCGCTGTCACATCAACTAGAACCAAGTTCGAACCAAAAGTAAGGAAATATGAAAATGGCTGATCTCGCAAAGATCGTTGACGACCTCTCCAGCCTGACCGTCCTGGAAGCTGCTGAGCTCTCGAAGCTGCTCGAAGAAAAGTGGGGCGTTTCCGCCGCTGCTCCGGTGGCTGTTGCTGCTGTTGGCGGTACTGCTGCCCCGGCTGCTGTCGTTGAAGAAAAGACCGAATTCGACGTTATCCTCGTCGAAGCCGGTGCCAACAAGATCAACGTCATCAAAGAAGTCCGTGCGATCACGGCCCTCGGCCTCAAGGAAGCCAAGGACCTGGTTGACGGCGCTCCGAAGCCGGTCAAGGAAGCAGTCTCCAAGGCTGAAGCCGAAGACATCAAGAAGAAGCTTGAAGGCGCCGGCGCCAAGGTCGACGTCAAGTAATTCGCTGTGTTTGAGAGTGGGCGCACCGCCCACTCTCATCCATAATCTGGTGGTACTGATTACCCAAAAGCCGGTAAATCGGCTTTTGGGTAATGGGTTCTTCAAGAGGATGGTTCCGAACCGAGCGCATGGCAATCCGGCCTGGCGTCTTGGGAAGTGGAACGAGATTGAACGATCCATGATAGACGGAGCCGCCTGGCCAGCGTGCTGCGTCCGTTGCAGGCCCGGATGCAAATTGATAAGGAGCGACGATGGCTCAGACCCTTTCGTTTAATGGTCGTAGGCGCGTACGCAAGTTTTTTGGAAAGATCCCCGAAGTCGCAGAGATGCCCAACCTCATCGAGGTGCAGAAGGCGTCCTACGACCAGTTCCTCATGGTCAAAGAGCCGGAAGGCGGTCGGCCGGACGAGGGGCTGAATGCTGTTTTCAAGTCCGTTTTCCCGATCACCGACTTTTCGGGCGCGGCGATGCTGGAATTCGTCTCCTATGAATTCGAGCCGCCGAAGTTCGACGTTGACGAATGCCGCCAGCGCGACCTGACCTATGCAGCGCCGCTCAAGGTGACGTTGCGCCTGATCGTGTTCGATATCGATGAGGATACCGGCTCCAAGTCCATCAAGGACATCAAGGAGCAGTCCGTCTATATGGGCGACATGCCGCTGATGACCAATAACGGTACGTTCATCGTGAACGGCACCGAGCGCGTCATCGTCTCGCAGATGCACCGTTCGCCGGGCGTGTTCTTCGACCACGACAAGGGCAAGAGCCATTCGTCGGGCAAGCTCCTGTTTGCTGCACGCGTGATCCCGTATCGTGGCTCCTGGCTCGACATCGAGTTCGACGCCAAGGATATCGTTCATGCGCGTATCGACCGCCGCCGCAAGATTCCTGTGTCCTCGCTGCTGATGGCGCTTGGCATGGACGGCGAAGACATGCTGTCGACATTCTACACCCATTCGACCTATCACCGGGATGGCAAAGCCTGGCGCGTGCCGTTCCAGCCGAACACGCTGAGGGGCTCGAAGGTCATTTCCGATCTTATCGACGCCGACAGCGGCGAAGTCGTGGTCGAGGCGGGCAAGAAGCTGACGCCGCGCCTGCTTCGTCAACTGTCCGACAAGGGCATCAAAGCGCTGCGTGCGACCGATGACGAGCTTTATGGCAACTATCTCGCCGAGGACGTCGTCAACCCGAACACGGGTGAAATCTATCTTGAAGCCGGCGACGAGATCGATGAGAAGACGCTGCGCGTCATTCTCGATGCTGGTTTCGACGAGATTCCGGTGCTCGATATCGACCATATCAATGTCGGCGCCTATATCCGCAACACGCTCAACGTCGACAAGAACGAGAACCGCCAGGACGCTCTGTTCGACATCTACCGCGTCATGCGTCCGGGCGAGCCGCCGACGATGGAATCGGCCGAGGCCATGTTCCAGTCGCTGTTCTTCGACGCGGAGCGCTATGACCTGTCGGCTGTCGGCCGCGTCAAGATGAACATGCGTCTGGATCTCACGGTCGATGACACCGTGCGCATCCTGCRCAAGGACGACATCCTGGCCGTGGTCAAGATGCTGGTCGACCTGCGCGATGGCAAGGGCGAGATTGACGACATCGACAATCTCGGCAACCGCCGCGTCCGTTCAGTCGGCGAACTGATGGAAAACCAGTACCGTCTCGGCCTGCTGCGCATGGAGCGCGCGATCAAGGAACGCATGTCCTCGATCGAGATCGACACGGTCATGCCGCAGGATCTGATCAACGCCAAGCCGGCGGCTGCCGCCGTGCGCGAGTTCTTCGGTTCCTCGCAGCTCAGCCAGTTCATGGACCAGGTCAACCCACTGTCGGAAATCACCCACAAGCGTCGTCTTTCGGCGCTTGGACCGGGTGGTTTGACCCGCGAGCGCGCCGGCTTCGAAGTCCGCGACGTGCATCCGACCCACTATGGCCGCATCTGCCCGATCGAGACGCCGGAAGGCCCGAATATCGGTCTGATCAACTCGCTGGCGACGTTTGCGCGCGTCAACAAGTATGGCTTCATCGAAAGCCCGTACCGCAAGATGGTCGACGGCAAGCTGACCAGCGATGTCATCTACCTCTCCGCCATGGAAGAGGCGAAGTATTACATCGCGCAGGCCAATTCGGTGATGAATGCCGACGGCTCGTTCTCGGAAGAGTTCGTCGTCTGCCGTCACGCCGGCGAAGTCATGCTCGCACCGCGCGACCACATCAACCTGATGGACGTCTCGCCGAAGCAGGTCGTTTCGGTGGCGGCGGCGCTCATTCCGTTCCTCGAGAACGACGACGCCAACCGCGCGCTCATGGGTTCGAACATGCAGCGTCAGGCCGTGCCGCTTCTGCGTGCCGAAGCCCCGTTCGTCGGTACCGGCATGGAGCCGATCGTTGCCCGTGACTCCGGCGCCGCCATTGGCGCCCGTCGCGGCGGCGTGGTCGACCAGGTGGATGCGACGCGTATCGTTATCCGCGCGACCGAAGACCTCGATCCGTCGAAGTCCGGTGTCGACATCTATCGGCTGCAGAAGTTCCAGCGCTCGAACCAGAACACCTGCGTCAACCAGCGTCCGCTGGTCACCGTGGGCGACGAGGTCAACCGCGGCGACATCCTCGCCGACGGCCCGTCGACCGATCTCGGCGATCTGGCGCTCGGCCGCAACGCGCTCGTCGCGTTCATGCCGTGGAATGGCTACAACTACGAAGACTCGATCCTGCTTTCCGAGCGGATCGTCGCCGACGACGTGTTCACCTCCATCCACATCGAAGAATTCGAAGTGATGGCGCGTGACACCAAGCTTGGTCCGGAAGAAATCACCCGCGACATTCCGAACGTTTCGGAAGAAGCGCTGAAGAATCTCGACGAAGCCGGTATCGTCTATATCGGTGCGGAAGTGCAGCCGGGCGACATCCTGGTCGGCAAGATCACGCCGAAGGGCGAAAGCCCGATGACGCCGGAAGAAAAGCTGCTGCGCGCCATCTTCGGCGAAAAGGCCTCTGACGTTCGCGACACATCCATGCGCATGCCCCCGGGCACCTATGGCACGGTCGTCGAAGTACGCGTCTTCAATCGTCACGGCGTCGAGAAGGACGAACGCGCCATGGCGATCGAGCGCGAGGAGATCGAGCGTCTCGCCAAGGACCGCGACGACGAACAGGCGATCCTGGACCGCAACGTCTATGGCCGTCTGATCGGCATGCTTCGCGGCCATGTCGGCATTGCCGGCCCCAAGGGCTTCAAGAAGGGCACCGACCTGACCCAGGCTGTTGTCGCCGAATATCCCCGCTCGCAGTGGTGGATGTTCGCCGTCGAGGACGAAAAGGTCCAGGGCGAGCTCGAAGCGCTGCGTGGCCAGTATGACGAGTCCAAGTCGCTGCTCGAACAGCGCTTCATGGACAAGGTCGAGAAGGTCCAGCGCGGCGACGAAATGCCCCCGGGCGTCATGAAGATGGTCAAGGTCTTCGTCGCTGTGAAGCGCAAGATTCAGCCGGGCGACAAGATGGCCGGCCGTCACGGCAACAAGGGCGTGGTCTCGCGCATTGTTCCGGTGGAAGACATGCCGTTCCTCGAGGATGGTACGTCGGTCGACGTCGTGCTCAACCCGCTCGGTGTGCCGTCGCGCATGAATGTCGGTCAGATCCTTGAAACCCATCTGGGTTGGGCCTGCGCTGGCATGGGCCGCAAGATCGGTGAAATGATCGAGGCCTACAAGGCTTCGGGCAATATCGAGCCGCTGAAGGTCCGGATGAACGACCTGATGGGCACCGGCCCGAAGGCCGAGCCGGTCAAGGATCTCGATGATGCGTCTATCCTGCGTCTGGCCGAGCAGTCCAAGCGTGGCGTCTCGATCGCCACGCCGGTGTTCGACGGTGCGCATGAAGCCGACATCAACCGGATGCTGGCGGATGCCGGTCTGAAGGAAACGGGTCAGTCGACGCTGTATGACGGTCGTACCGGCGAACAGTTCGACCGTCAGGTGACTGTGGGCTACATCTATATGCTGAAGCTCAACCACCTAGTCGACGACAAGATCCACGCTCGTTCGATCGGTCCGTACTCGCTCGTGACCCAGCAGCCGCTGGGCGGCAAGGCGCAGTTCGGCGGCCAGCGCTTCGGCGAAATGGAAGTCTGGGCGCTCGAAGCCTATGGCGCCGCCTATACGCTGCAGGAGATGCTGACGGTGAAGTCGGACGACGTGGCCGGCCGCACCAAGGTCTACGAAGCGATCGTGCGCGGCGACGACACGTTCGAAGCGGGCATTCCGGAGAGCTTCAACGTTCTCGTCAAGGAAATGCGCTCGCTCGGCCTGTCTGTCGAGCTCGAAAATACGCTGGTCGAAGAAGCGACGGCCGAACTGCCCGACGCGGCAGAGTAAAATTGACGATTATCAGCCGCGCGCGGGAGAAAACTGCGCGCGGTGCCACTGTTTTGTCCGTTTCGTGTGCCAGCGCCTCGGACGGACCGATCGATGGAATTCCGCGGTGACGCGGTGTCAAGAGATTTCGGAAGCGGTGAATCTTGCCCGAGATGAGCCCCGACTTCCATTTTAAGGGTTTGGCGCCCCCAAGGAGATAGGCATGAACCAAGAGGTCATGAATCTTTTCAACCCGCAGGCCCCGGCACAGGTGTTCGATTCCATCCGGATTTCGATCGCCTCGCCAGAGAAGATTCTTTCCTGGTCTTATGGCGAAATCAAGAAGCCCGAGACCATCAATTATCGTACCTTCAAGCCGGAGCGCGACGGCCTGTTCTGCGCGCGCATCTTCGGCCCGATCAAGGACTATGAATGCTTGTGCGGCAAGTACAAGCGCATGAAGTACAAGGGCATCATCTGCGAAAAGTGCGGCGTCGAAGTGACGCTGTCGCGTGTTCGCCGCGAACGCATGGGCCATATCGAGCTCGCCGCTCCGGTCGCGCATATCTGGTTCCTGAAGTCGCTGCCCTCGCGCATCTCGACCCTGCTTGACATGACGCTCAAGGATGTCGAGCGCGTTCTCTATTTCGAGAACTACATCGTCACCGAGCCGGGCCTCACCGCGCTCAAGGAAAACCAGCTGCTCTCAGAAGAGGAGTACATGCTGGCCGTCGACGAATATGGCGAGGACCAGTTCACCGCCATGATCGGCGCCGAGGCCATCCTCGAAATGCTGGCGGCTATGGAACTTGAGAAGATCGCCGGCGAGTTGCGCAGCGACCTGGCGGATACCACGTCCGATCTCAAGCAGAAGAAGCTGATGAAGCGGCTGAAGATCGTCGAAAGCTTCATCGACTCCGGCAACAAGCCGGAATGGATGATCATGAAGGTCGTGCCGGTGATCCCGCCGGACCTGCGTCCGCTGGTGCCGCTCGATGGCGGCCGCTTCGCGACGTCTGATCTCAACGACCTCTATCGCCGCGTCATCAACCGCAACAATCGTCTGAAGCGGCTGATCGAACTGCGCGCGCCGGGCATCATCATCCGCAACGAAAAGCGCATGCTGCAGGAAGCTGTGGACGCGCTGTTCGACAACGGCCGCCGTGGCCGCGTCATCACCGGCGCCAACAAGCGTCCGCTGAAGTCGCTCTCCGACATGCTCAAGGGCAAGCAGGGCCGCTTCCGCCAGAACCTGCTCGGCAAGCGCGTCGACTATTCCGGCCGCTCGGTCATCGTGACGGGTCCGGAGCTCAAGCTGCACCAGTGCGGCCTGCCGAAGAAGATGGCGCTCGAACTGTTCAAGCCGTTCATCTACGCGCGCCTTGACGCCAAGGGCTATTCTTCCACCGTCAAGCAGGCCAAGAAGCTGGTTGAAAAGGAAAAGCCTGAAGTTTGGGATATCCTCGACGAGGTCATCCGCGAGCATCCGGTGCTGCTCAACCGCGCGCCGACGCTGCACCGCCTGGGCATCCAGGCCTTCGAACCGATGTTGGTCGAAGGCAAGGCGATCCAGCTGCATCCGCTCGTCTGCACCGCCTTCAACGCCGACTTCGACGGCGACCAGATGGCCGTGCACGTGCCGCTGAGCCTCGAAGCCCAGCTCGAAGCCCGCGTGCTGATGATGTCGACCAACAACATCCTGCATCCGGCGAACGGCGCACCGATCATCGTGCCGTCGCAGGACATGGTGCTTGGTCTCTATTATCTCTCGATCGTCGCTCAGAACGAGCCGGGCGAGGGCATGGTGTTCTCCGATCTCGGCGAACTGCAGCATGCGCTCGAAACCAAGGTCGTCACGCTGCACACCAAGATCAAGGGTCGCTTCAAGACCATCGATGCCGAAGGCAAGCCGGTTTCGAAGATCTATGAGACGACGCCGGGCCGCATGATCATCGGCGAACTGCTGCCGAAGAACGTCAACGTTCCCTTCGAGACCTGCAACCAGGAAATGACCAAGAAGAACATCTCCAAGATGATCGACACGGTCTACCGTCATTGCGGCCAGAAGGACACGGTGATCTTCTGCGACCGCATCATGCAGCTTGGCTTTGCCCATGCATGCCGCGCCGGCATTTCGTTCGGCAAGGACGACATGGTCATCCCGAAGGACAAGTACACGATCGTCGACGAGACCGAAAACCTCGTCAAGGAATACGAGCAGCAGTACAATGACGGTCTGATCACCCAGGGCGAAAAGTACAACAAGGTTGTCGACGCCTGGGGCAAGGCGACTGAAAAGGTCGCCGAAAAGATGATGGAGCGTCTGAAGGCTGTCGAATTCCGCGAGGATGGTCGCCAGAAGCAGATGAACTCGATCTATATGATGAGCCACTCGGGTGCCCGCGGTTCGCCGAAGCAGATGTCGCAGCTCGGCGGCATGCGCGGCCTGATGGCCAAGCCGGATGGCTCGATCATCGAAACGCCGATCACGTCGAACTTCAAGGAAGGTCTGACCGTCAACGAGTACTTCAACTCGACCCACGGCGCCCGCAAGGGTCTGGCCGACACCGCGCTGAAGACTGCGAACTCGGGCTACCTGACGCGTCGTCTCGTCGACGTGGCGCAGGATTGCATCGTCACGCATGTCGATTGCGGCACCCAGTCTGGTCTGACCATGACGGCAATCGTCGACGCCGGTCAGGTCGTGGCCTCGATCGGCCAGCGCATTCTCGGCCGCACGGCCCTGGATGACATCGACAACCCGGTCACCGGCGAGCGTATCGTCGATGCCGGCAAGATGATCGATGAAGCCAATGTCGTCACGATCGAAAAGGCTGGTATCCAGTCCGTCCGCATCCGTTCGGCACTGACCTGCGAAATCCGCACCGGCGTCTGCGGCGTCTGCTACGGCCGCGACCTTGCACGCGGTACCCCCGTCAATATCGGCGAAGCTGTGGGCGTCATTGCCGCGCAGTCGATCGGCGAGCCGGGCACGCAGCTCACCATGCGTACCTTCCACCTGGGCGGTACGGCAACGGTGGTCGACCAGTCGTTCCTGGAAGCGTCCTATGAAGGCACGATCCAGATCAAGAACCGCAATGTGCTGCGCAACTCCGACGGCAACCTGGTTGCCATGGGCCGCAACATTTCGGTGACGATCCTGGACGAACGTGGTGTGGAACGTTCCTCGCAGCGCGTCGCCTACGGCTCGCGCCTGCATGTGGACGAAGGCGACAAGGTCAGGCGCGGCCAGCGCCTTGCGGAATGGGATCCCTATACCCGTCCGATGCTGACCGAAGTCAGCGGCCGGATCGAGTTCGAAGATGTCGTCGACGGTCTGTCGGTGACGGAATCGACCGACGAAAGCACGGGTATCACCAAGCGCCAGGTCATCGACTGGCGTTCGACCCCGCGTGGTTCCGACCTGAAGCCCGCCATCGTGCTGAAGGATGACAACGGCCATATCCTGAAGCTCAGCCGTGGTGGCGACGCCCGCTACTTCCTGTCCGTCGAGGCCATTCTTTCGGTCGAGCCGGGCCAGAAGGTCAGCCAGGGTGACGTGCTCGCCCGTTCGCCGATGGAAAGCGCCAAGACCAAGGACATCACCGGTGGTCTGCCGCGCGTCGCGGAACTGTTCGAAGCCCGCCGTCCGAAGGATCATGCGATCATCGCCGAAATCGATGGTACGATCCGCCTCGGCCGCGACTACAAGAACAAGCGTCGCGTCATCATCGAGCCGGCGGAAGACGGTGTCGAGCCGGTCGAATACCTGATCCCGAAGGGCAAGCCTTTCCATCTGCAGGAAGGCGACTTCATCGAGAAGGGCGACTACATTCTCGACGGCAACCCGGCACCGCATGACATTCTGGCGATCAAGGGCGTGGAGGCTCTGGCTTCCTACCTGGTCAACGAAATCCAGGAAGTCTACCGTCTGCAGGGCGTGTTGATCAACGACAAGCACATCGAGGTGATCGTTCGCCAGATGCTGCAGAAGGTCGAGATCACCGAGCAGGGCGATTCCGGCTATATCACGGGCGACAATGTCGACCGGATCGAGCTGGAAGAGGTCAACGAACGCCTGGTCGAGGAAGGCAAGAAGCCCGCTTATGGCGAGCCGGTTCTTCTCGGCATCACCAAGGCGTCGCTGCAGACGCCGTCCTTCATCTCCGCCGCTTCCTTCCAGGAAACGACGAAGGTGCTGACGGAAGCTGCGATTGCCGGCAAGCGCGACACGCTGCAGGGTCTCAAGGAAAACGTCATCGTCGGTCGTCTGATCCCGGCCGGTACGGGCGGTACCATGACCCAGATCCGCCGGATCGCCATGGCCCGCGACGACATGATCCTCGAAGAGCGCAAGCGCGGTTCGGGCGCTTCGGATGCTACCCCGATGCTGCAGAACCTGAACTCGGAAGAGCAGGCTCCGGCCGCAGAGTAAGCGAACGACAATCTAGAATAATGGAAGCCGCCGAGAGCAATTTCGGCGGCTTTTTCTTTTTGGTGGCTTCGACGTACTTTGTTCACGAAATCCAACCTCGTATAGCGCTTGCGTCAGCAGGTCTAATTGTTAACGAAATCTTTCGGTCTATTATAACAGCGCGATCGGGGTCGCCGTTGGTACAATGGGCGGGAGGTTGAGATGGCAGTGTTCAAATTCGGCGATGCGTTGCCGCAATTCACGCAGTTACAGGATGTCTATGACGATGCGAGCCTGGAGCTCAAGTCGCACTCGGCGACGCAGGTCGTCTATGAAGACAAGAATGGCGACACCGTCACGCTGACGGGCAGCGGCCTCAAGACAAAAGGCAACACCGTCACCGCAGGCTCCATCAAGTCCGTCACGTTCGACAACGCCGATGACGGCACTTTGCTTTCGGTCACGGGCGGAGATTACATTGCCAAGACCGTGGCGAGCGCGCTGGCGAGTGATCCAAGCATATTCAATTTCCTGAGCGCGCTTTCCGCTGGCAACGACAAAATCTACGGCAGCAACACCGTCATAGACACGATGAGCGTTGGCACCGATCATGGAAACGATACGATCACCTTCGGCAGGATGGGCGGATTCGCCAGTGGTTCGGAAGGCAACGATACATTCAAGGGCGGTGCCGGATTCGACACGGTTAGCTACGAGGATACCTATTTCTTCTCCGACGCGAAACATGGAATTACCGCGAACCTCGCAACCGGTGTGATCACGGACAGTTGGGGCGGCAAGGACAAGCTGACCGGCAGTATCGAAGAACTGCGCGGATCTATTTTCAATGACAAGATGACCGGCGGCAGTGCGGACGAATCCTTCATGGGCCTGAAGGGCAAGGATGTCATCGACGGAGGCGCCGGCGAGAATACCGCGCGCTATGACCGCGACGCAGTCTATGGCGCAGATGCCGGCATCAATGCCCGGCTCGACAAGGGCTATATCATTGATGGCTTCGGCGACAAGGACACGGTCAAGAACATCCAGGATGTCGACGGCACGGCGAAAAATGACGCCTTCGTCGGCGATGGCTCAGTTAACGAGTTCCATGGTTTGGCCGGCAAGGACAGCTATAATGGGGGTGGCGGCGTTGATGTGGTGAGTTTCTACTGGTCCACCAATATCGGCGAGCATGGCGTCAATGTCGATATGACGAAGTCCGGCGGCCAGATCATCGACGATGGATTTGGCAATACGGAAACGACGAAGAGCATCGAGGCGATCGCCGGCTCAGCCTTCGATGACACGATCAAGCTGGGCTCTGCCGACGGCTGGGCCGCGGGCAATTCGGGCGACGATACGCTGGTTGCGGGTACGGGCGTGCAGCAGTTCTATGGCGGCACCGGTGCAGACACGTTCGTCTTCAACAATGCCCAGGCGATTGGTACCGAGCAGGGACACCGAGATTACATCGCCGATTTCTCCCAAGCCCAAGACGACAAGATCGATTTCAGCGGCATTGGCGGATTGCAGTTCAAGGGAGAGGGCGGTACGGCCGCCCAAGGGGAAGTGCATTTCACGATCGTGAATACGCAGCAGGGTGAATACACCATAGTTTACGGTGATGTCGACGGGCAGACTGGGGCGGACTTCGATCTCGTACTGAAGGGCGCTATTACACTGACTGCCAACGATTTCATCCTGTCCTGAAATATTTGCGGAAGGTGCCCTGCAACACAATGCTGCGGCGGCGCCTTGCGCAGGAATTCGTGCAGTTTGACGAGATCGTCGCCTCGCATGAACGAGTGGCAAGAAAGCCGCCGGCGTGCGTCGGCGGCTTCGAGCAACAGACGACGGTTTTAGTTCAGGCCGAGCGTCTTGCGCAGTTCTTCCTTGGCGGCGTCATATTCTGCCTTGTAGTCAGGATGCGTCATGATCGTGGCAGCGATTACGGTGCCGGCAATGCGCCCGGCCTCGATGTCGGACCGATAGTGGATGCCGCCGATTTCGCGGTTATGGGCATATTCCCAAGCGCGGTCCATGATCGCCGCCTTCTTTTCCGGCACCATTTCGGCGAGGACGATGCCCATCAGCGTGCCGACCGTTGCATGGCCGGACGGATAGGAGCCCGACTTCGACAGTTTTACCACCGGCTTTACAARCTCGGGATAGAGCAGATGCGGGCGAGGACGCTTCCAGACATCCTTGGCCGGATCGACCACTGCGCCTTCGGTAGCGGCGACGCGATCGAAGAAGGCCGCGAATTTCGGCAGGTTCTCCTTGGTGAACTTCGGATTGTCGATGACGTCGGAGAATCTCCAGATGTCTTCTTCCGCGTCGGCGATGGCGCGCTCTTCCATCGCCTTGGTGCGCGTGACTTGGATAGTGAGCAATTCGCCAATCTCTTCCTTGGTCAGCTCGGAATCATTGGCCGGCGGCGGCGCGAGCAACTGGGTGAGATCGATTTCCCGATTATCGGCGAAGGGCTTGGCATCTTCGGCGAAGACGGGCGAGACGAGGCCGAAGGCGATAATGCCGGCGGCAAGGATTTTGGTGATGTTGGCCATGGAGAGCTCCCTTGGAAGGCGGACCGCTGTTCCTACCAAGTGATTGTTTGAGCTCCATGACAATGGTGTGATGCGGCCGAAGAAAATCGATAATCTCTCTGCGACCGCATGGCGCATGATACCAGCAAACGCGACGATTGACGGATCAGGCCCTCAATTGAAGCGGATGATCGAGATCTCTCCTTCGAGAGCGCCCTGATAGGCCGACAGATGCGGCTCCTCGTCCGGTTCGCCCATCAGCGTGCCGATCTGGTCGAGGTCCGCCTCGTGGAAACCTTCTTCGGAGAGGGCATTGAGGGCATCGCGGACGGCGGTGTCGTCATCGGGAGCGCGCAGCAGAATATGAATGTCGATGCCTTCGCCGTCTGCGTCCGCATAGGCCTTGCCGATGATGATGAAGACGAAACCGTGCCGCGGCTCGTTGTCGTTGACGGGTTCTTCCATGACTGATTCTCCTGTGGAATGCGGGCAGGGCAGATGGAAAACCGTGGCCGGCAGGACTCGACTGCGACTCTCTATAGAATCGAAATGGTACAAACGCTTAAAGCGCCCGCTCATTTCCCCGCAAGATAAGGACTCACGCTGTCTGAGACAATGAAATATTGTCTTTTTCGTCCGCCGCTTCTGGAATATGATGACATTGACGCCCAAATTAGTGCCGCAGGACGCCATGCAAGCCGCGCAAGGCGGGCATTCCAGGGTTTTGACGACAAAATCTTGTCCGGGGCCTTGACGTAACGGGGGAATGGCTTTATTTCCCGCGCCATCAGAGCCGATGTGGGGCTGGCTGGTTCGGGACGACGCGTCCTGGAGTTCGCCCCAAACAAGGTTCGTCATAGCACGTTGAAACACGATCGCTGCACGCATGATGCTCTTAACGGGCATCCTCTGTTTGATTCGGGTCATCTGCCACGTCAGGCGGATCGATCCGGTTTTGCGTATGATCGTTCATGTGCTCTGTGCCGGCAACGGCAAGAACATGCTCCGCAAGGAGTGAGGAAAACAGTTTTAAGGATGGTTTCATGCCTACCGTAAACCAGCTGATCCGCAAGCCGCGTCAGGCACAGGTCAAGCGCAACAAGGTTCCTGCCCTGCAGGAGAACCCGCAGAAGCGTGGTGTGTGCACCCGCGTCTACACGACCACTCCGAAGAAGCCGAACTCGGCTCTGCGTAAGGTCGCGAAGATCCGTCTGGTCAATCAGTTCGAAGTCATCGGCTATATCCCCGGTGAAGGCCATAACCTGCAGGAACATTCCGTGGTCATGATCCGCGGCGGCCGCGTCAAGGACCTTCCGGGCGTGCGTTACCACATCATCCGCGGCGTTCTCGATACCCAGGGTGTCAAGAACCGCAAGCAGCGCCGCTCGAAGTACGGCGCGAAGCGTCCGAAGTAAGAATTGCTCCAGTTGAGAGACGAGAAATATGTCCCGACGTCATAAAGCAGAAAAGCGCGAGATCAATCCGGACCCGAAGTTCGGCGATTTGATCGTCACGAAGTTCATGAACGCCATCATGTATGATGGCAAGAAGTCTGTCGCTGAAACGATCGTTTACAGCGCCTTCGACGCTGCCCAGAGCAAGGCCAAAGCTGAGCCGATCGGCCTCTTCCATACTGCGCTCGACAATATCGCGCCGCATGTCGAAGTCCGTTCGCGCCGCGTTGGTGGTGCAACCTACCAGGTTCCGGTCGACGTCCGTCCGGAGCGCCGCCAGGCGCTGGCTATCCGCTGGCTGATCACTGCCGCCCGCAAGCGCAACGAGACCACCATGGTCGACCGCCTTTGCGGCGAAATCCTCGACGCTGCCAACAATCGTGGCTCTGCCGTCAAGAAGCGCGAAGACACGCATAAGATGGCGGAAGCCAACCGTGCGTTCTCGCACTATCGCTGGTAATCATCGAAGGAAGGCAGTCCCAAAATGGCTCGCGAATATAAGATCGAAGACTACCGCAATTTCGGTATCATGGCGCATATCGACGCCGGCAAGACGACGACGACTGAGCGTATCCTGTACTACACCGGCAAGTCCCACAAGATCGGCGAAGTCCACGACGGCGCTGCCACGATGGACTGGATGGAGCAGGAGCAGGAACGCGGCATCACGATTACGTCTGCCGCGACCACGACCTTCTGGAAGGGCCGTGACGGCAAGATGCGCCGCTTCAACATCATCGACACCCCCGGCCACGTCGACTTCACCATCGAAGTCGAACGTTCGCTGCGCGTGCTCGACGGCGCCGTTGCGCTGCTCGATGCGAATGCCGGTGTCGAACCGCAGACGGAAACTGTCTGGCGTCAGGCCGACAAGTACAACGTTCCGCGGATGATCTTCTGCAACAAGATGGACAAGACCGGCGCGGACTTCTACCGCTCCGTCGAGATGATCAAGAGCCGCCTCGGCGCCACAGCCGTCGTCTGCCAGCTGCCGATCGGCGCTGAAACCGAATTCAAGGGCGTTGTCGACCTGATCGAGATGAACGCGCTCGTGTGGCGCGACGAGTCGCTCGGCGCCCTCTGGGACGTCGTCGAGATTCCGGACGACCTCAAGGCTCGCGCCGAAGAGTTCCGTGAGAAGATGATCGAGACCGTGGTCGAGATCGACGAAGCGGCGATGGAAGCCTATCTCGAAGGCAACATGCCCGACAACGATCAGATTCGCGCGCTCATCCGTCGTGGTACGATCGACGTCAAGTTCTTCCCGATGTTCTGCGGC
Source organism: Rhizobium sp. P2_G2 (assembly GCF_056403555.1). Lineage (NCBI taxonomy): Bacteria > Pseudomonadati > Pseudomonadota > Alphaproteobacteria > Hyphomicrobiales > Rhizobiaceae > Rhizobium > Rhizobium sp. P2_G2. The sequence continues at coordinate 1,462 of NZ_JBFUFF010000045.1, read as the reverse complement.
TCTGCCTTCAAGAACAAGGGCGTGCAGCCGCTGCTCGACGCCGTCGTCGAATTCCTGCCGTCGCCGATCGACATTCCCTCGATCAAGGGCATCGACTTCAAGACCGAAAAAGAAATCGATCGTCATGCCGACGACAACGAGCCGCTCTCCATGCTCGCGTTCAAGATCATGAACGACCCCTTCGTCGGTTCGCTGACCTTCTGCCGCGTCTATTCGGGCAAGCTCGAAAAGGGCACGTCGGTTCTCAACACCGTCAAGGACAAGCGCGAACGCGTCGGCCGCATGCTGCAGATGCACTCCAACTCGCGCGAAGACATCGAGGAAGCCTTTGCAGGCGACATCGTCGCCCTCGCCGGCCTCAAGGAGTCCACCACCGGTGACACGCTCTGCGACCCGCTGAAGCCTGTTATCCTCGAGCGCATGGAATTCCCCGAGCCGGTCATTCAGATCGCCATCGAGCCGAAGTCCAAGGGCGACCAGGAAAAGATGGGCCTCGCGCTCAATCGCCTCGCTGCCGAAGATCCGTCTTTCCGCGTCAAGACCGACGAAGAATCCGGCCAGACGATCATCGCCGGCATGGGCGAATTGCATCTCGACATCATCGTCGACCGCATGCGTCGCGAATTCAAGGTCGAAGCCAATGTTGGCGAGCCTCAGGTTGCCTATCGCGAGACGCTGACCCGCGAACACACCGAAGACTACACCCACAAGAAGCAGTCGGGTGGTTCGGGCCAGTTCGCGCGCGTCAAGATCGTCTTCGGGCCGAACCCGGAAGGCGAAGAGTTCAAGTTCGAATCCAAGATCGTCGGTGGTGCCGTTCCGAAGGAATACATCCCGGGCGTTCAGAAGGGTATCGAAAGCGTTCTGTCTTCCGGTCCGCTGGCAGGCTTCCCGATGCTGGGCGTCAAGGCTGCCCTGATCGACGGCGCCTACCATGACGTCGACTCGTCGGTTCTCGCCTTCGAAATCGCCTCCCGCGCCTGCTTCCGTGAAGCAGCGAAGAAGGCCGGCGCACAGCTGCTTGAGCCGATCATGAAGGTCGAAGTCGTGACGCCGGAAGATTATGTCGGCGACTGCATCGGCGACTTGAACGCTCGTCGCGGCCAGATCCAGGGCCAGGAATCGCGTGGCGTCTCGGTCGTGATCAACGCTCACGTGCCGCTCGCCAACATGTTCAAGTATGTCGACAAGTTGCGCTCGATGTCGCAGGGCCGCGCTCAGTATTCGATGACCTTCGATCACTACGCGCCGGTTCCGGCCAACGTCGCCCAGGAAATCCAGGCCAAATATTCCGGTCAGCGTTGATCGGAATATTTACGAATTGATGTGAAATCACAGCCTCTTCGAGAGGCTTGGGAATTAAGGAGCCAAAAATGGCAAAAGGAAAATTCGAGCGGAACAAGCCGCACGTGAACATTGGCACGATTGGTCACGTTGACCATGGCAAGACGTCGCTGACCGC